>CAITMP010000020.1 GCA_903893525.1 uncultured Acidobacteriia bacterium
CGCCTCCAGCCAGCTTGCGGGCGCGCCCGTCCGGGTCGGGTTTCGCGTTCCTTACGGCGAGGTCCGCCAACGGCTTGGACAGCTGGGGCATGGCCGCGTCCTTGCGTGTTGCTGGTATCGTGTTTGAAGCGCCCTTGTCGGGCGGCTCGATACCAGCAAAATACAAGCAAGGAAAACGAGATTGCAAGGGTAGCCTCTGCATCCTCCGGGACTCCTGAACAGGCTGAAAACGCATAAATCCTACGAAGATCAGCTACTTGCAGACTTTCTTGGACGCTATTGGATGTGGGATATGGTGGCTAGGGAGGGAACCTAATTCCACCGAAATATACAACGAATCAAGCAGTTACGCGGATTCTACTTTGGCCGATACCAACAAAGTACCAGCAAAAATGATGGACTGGGACTAACTGTGTTGAGCCCAAGCTCTCGGTAAATTCTAAGTCGAATACCCCGATTAGGGAATATCCCCGCACCCCTCAACGGAGCAAGAAAGCGATAGTCGCATCATCGACCTGAAAATCTCTTCTCGAGCCAAATGGAAGGAGAACCACGGATGGAAGCCCTGCGTTCTCGTTGGATAGCAACTTTGCTTGGATTCGCCGCACTCTCTGTAGCGTCTCCCTCACTCGCAGACCTCACGTCTGCCGACTACTGCAAGCCGGGAGATGGCTTGCTTACCCTCGACAGCGCTACCGGCAAGTACTGGCTGGACCATACCTTCACTCAAGGTTGGTCGATAGCACGTGCCAGAAGTGAGTTAACAGAGTTCACCGTCGCAGATACGACCCAGGTCAGGCAGTTGTTCACGAATGCTGGTCTCGTTCTCGATGGGTCATGCAACCCGTTTTGCGACATCTACGGGCAAGGTCCCGTTGCGCAAACCCTAATCGGGATTTTTGGTAACAACGCGACGAATTGGTATGGCATGCAGGGGTTTCTCGTAGAACAAACCGGCCTACATGGATTCGGCTTGGGCGCAGCGGGCAGCAGTCAAGTATCGTTTTACCCACTCGAGATTACGGAAGACATGGCGTCTCATCACTCCATATGGCTTTACTCGGATGGCATTCCCAAAAAGCCTGAACCCACCGAAAAGTGGAACTTTGAGTTCACCGGCACCATCGCAGAGGTGGACGCCAATCTCTTGTCGCATATTCCAATCCGCGCCGGCGACAAATACACGCTGACCTATCAGTTTGGCATCGGCGTTAAGCCAATCCTGCCTTGGATGGAACCAATCTATCCGACCATTTCGATGTCGTTTTCCACGAATTCCTCTGAGCCGGTAACGGTCCCGCTGCCAAAAGGTCACGTCGGAATTACCGACAGCATGTACGGTGGTGACTTCTTCAACGTGATGTCGCGCTCCGGCGTAACCGGCGGCAGCCCATGCATGCCTGATGATGGCAACAGTGCCTTAGGTACACCGATTGGAACGGCGACAGTCGACGTCATCCAGCTGTTCCTCGGGGACCCAACAGGAACTGCGCTAAGTTCCAGCTTACTCGGCGCCACACCACCTGACATCTCAAAGTTTACGAGTTCAGCGCAGACCATCGCAGACCTATTCGGTCGATGCAGCGGCTATGGCTGCTCGGCCCTGCAAATTGCTTTCCTTCCGCTCTCAGGGGACCCGGTCTACCGCCGCGTGGTTGGAACCGTTGATAGCGTCCGTGCGTTCCAGGATCCACCGCCGGATTCCACACCTCCCGTAGTCTCCGCCGAAATTTCAGGAATCGCGGGAAATGATGGCTGGTACGTCGGTGATGCGATCGTGAACTGGTCAGTGACAGATTCAGAATCCAATATCACGAACTCTTCGGGTTGCGACGCGGTCACTCTTGCCATCGATAGCAGCGGCACTACCTATACCTGCACAGCCACCAGCGCCGGCGGCATGACGACTGAGTCCGTCACCATCAAGCGCGACGCAACCGCGCCGATGGCGACCGCTACGCCCTCCCCGCTCCCCAACTCGGCTGGTTGGCACAAAGCTTCTGTCTCCGTCGCGTTTTCCGGCACCGATACCACCTCGGGGATCGCGTCTTGCAGCCCGAACGTGATGGTCGCCACCGAGGGCGCCAACCAGATATCCACCTCCGGCACCTGCACCGACGTGGCCGGTAACGTCTCCACGCCCGTCACCTACTCGCCCATCAACATCGACCTGACGCCGCCGGCTGCATCGGCTATCCGCGCCCCCGCTGCCAATGCCGCGGGCTGGAACAAGTCCGAGGTCACGGTTGCGTACTCAGCATTGGACGCCCTGTCGGGGGTCGCCGCTGATGGATGCAGCCTGCCCAATGTTCTGAACGCAAACGGTGCTGGGCAATCCGCGACTGGCATGTGCTCCGATCGTGCCGGCAACAGCGCATCAGCCGCAGTTTCGGGTATCAACATCGACCTCACTCCGCCCATCGCTGCAGCGTCTGTCTCACCGGCGGCAAATGCAGCGAATTGGCATCGGACGCCGGTGATGGTCAGCTTCAGCGGCACGGATGCACTCAGCGGGTCCGGTATTGCCGGTTGCTCCGCGAATGGATTGATCAACACAGATGGTGCCGGCCAAACCCGCGCCGGCACGTGTACGGACGTCGCGGATAACGTCAGCGCTGCTGCCTCGGCGACCGTGAACCTAGACCCGACGGTACCCACCATCACACTGACAGCGCCGGCGAGCGGAGCGACGTATACCCAGAACGCGGTGGTTGCTTCGGCTTACAACTGCGCCGATGTGCTGTCCGGTGTTATCGGTTGCCTTGGCACGGTACCTAATGCCAGTGCATTCTCCACCAGCAAGGTCGGCACCAACTCCTTCACCGTTCAGGCAACGGATCTGGCCGGCAACAGTGCGTCCAGGACCGTCACGTATTCGGTTGTGGCTCCGCTACCGTTCGCCCTAACGCCCAGTGCCTTGGCCTTCGGCGACCGTCTGCTGAACAGCAGCACGGCGCTGGCCGTGACCATCCGCAATACGAGTGCTGCCTCCCTGGCCCTTACCGCACCCTCGCTCGCCGGCACCAACGCCAACCAGTTCACGCTGGTCCGTACGTGCCGCACGTCTCTGGCAGCCAATGCCAGTTGCACGGTTACCGCAACTTTCCGGCCGACCACTGCTGGGGCGAAGACGGCCTCGTTCTCCATTCGTATCGGCACCGTCACGCAGACGGTGGCGTTGTCTGGCACGGGCGTTGCCGTCGCCTTCGCGGTCTCGCCGACCTCGATCGCGTTTGCGAACCAGACACGCAACACCACCGGTGCTGCGCAGCCGGTGACGGTAACCAACCAGACCAGTCTGCCCATCACGCTGTCGACCATCGCGCTGGGCGGCACCAATGCCAATCAGTTCGTCCTGACGCGCAACTGCGGCACCACCCTGGCGGCCAACTCGACCTGCACCGTCAGCGTCGCGTTCCGCCCAACTTCGGCCGGTGCGAAGCGCGCAACGCTAACGGTGACGCCCAGCGGGGCGACCGCGAAGACTGTCGCGCTGACGGGGACGGGTCTGTGATGAGGCGACGCACGCTGGCCTCCATCCGCTGGCTGGCATGCGCCATGGCGGGACTGGCCGTGGTCGCCTGTTCTCAAAAGTCTCCTGAGGATGCGGTGATTGCCAACGCGGGCGACCGTGAAGTTACTTCGAGCCTCTTTGCTGCCTATACCCAGCAGGTGGCGAAGGGTACGCCGGAGCAACTGGACCACGCCTATCGTGAGCGACTCCTGCAGCAGTTGGTGCAATTAGCCATTGCTGCAGAGCGCGAGGCGGCGCAAGCGGACCGCACCACCGCTGCCGGCGCAGAACTACAACGACTGGAGTTCTACGCCAAGGCCGGCGCCACCCGCGCCGGCGTGTTCACACCGCCTACTGCGGCCGAGTTGCAACAGGCCTACGACGCGTTCGTGAAGCGCCAGCCGCCGGCAGAGTTCCATGTGGCGCATATCCTGGTACCCACGGAGAACCTAGCAATGGGCGTAGTTCGAAAGTTGTCTAGTGGTGCGAACTTCGCCGCCCTCGCCAAAGCCGAGTCCGCGGACGATTCACAAGCCCGCGGCGGCGACTTGGGCTGGATACGCCCCGGCGCGCTGCCGAAGGCCTTCACGGATGCCGTGGCGCCAATGAAGGCAGGCGAATACACCAAGACCCCCGTGAAGACGCCGTATGGCTGGCACGTGATTCGCGTATTGGAAACACGTCGCGCCGAAGTACCGCCGATGGCGGACGTCCGCGATCAATTGGTAGTGAACCTCCAGCAGGCGCGTTATGAGGCGTTCTTGCTCTCCAAATAGTCCGCCAAATTTGCAGTAGCGATTCAGCCGGAACCATTTCTGACGCATTTGGCGTCCGACATGCCGGATGTACGCGCCTGCAGTCGGTCTAAGAAATCCTCGCATTCTTCGCGTGTAGGGAAACTAGGGCCGGTAACATACCGGCCGCCGCAAGTGGGGCAAATCCATTTCGCGGTATAGCCAACAGCAGCGAACGCCGCGGATGAAACCACTGCGAGAAGGACCGACAGAATCACCATTTTCTTCATGTTTTCGTCTCCCAACTTTATTGTCCTCCGATGACGAAAGCCCTAATCACAACTCCGTGCCCGTCCCAGTCAGCGCCACTGTATTCATAGTTACGATGCCAACCAGTATTGATTGACGAAGTGAATTAAACCCTGTCCCCTACTGGCATCGATTGATATCGCTGACTGGAGGAGTTTCCTCCAACTTGAAAGGACGCACGGCGACTAAGCCGCGCGCGGACGCCTCCCAAGGAGCCACCCACCCATGGCCCCTGCAATCAGGGCGAGCGCAACGAACAGATACCAGCGCGTTGGGTCCGGCGGAACCACGGCGACAGCCTTAGGGGCGCTTGCAGGCTTGGCCAGACGGGCCTGGTAGCGCGCCTGGATGCGGTCTCGGGCCGCGATCAGAACCGAAGTATTGCCGTGGTACTGACCTGCCAGTGCGTAGAACTTCATCCAATGCGACGCCCACTGTTTACCCCATCCCGGCGAAAAACGTTCGCCGAGCTTCTCATCAATTTGCCGTTCGCCACTCTGTAAGACTAAGTCCAGCTGTGCGAGCAGCAATTGATATGCCGCGACTGCTCCCTGCGCTTTTTCCACAGTCACTGGAGAAGAAAGCATCGTGTCATTATGCGTGTCCCGCAACGCGAGCAAGTGCTGCTGCTCCAACTTCACGGCGACGATCACTCTGGTCGCTACCGCGGTGTGGATTGCTGCGGACCGCTCGTCGTTTGGCAGGGTCCGCAATAGACAAACCATGTCGGAGCCGGCAGAAGCGGGAAGCGTGCCGTCCGCGACCCTAGCTAGCAGGCGATCGGAGAACATAGAAAAAAGCAGAGGTGTTAGGGGATTGCTAGGCTCCACTGTAATAGCCTGCTTAAGAAGGTTGGTGGCCCTGGTCACGTCCGGCTGCTCATCATGGAGCATTGTCACTGCGAGAAGGAACGCTGGCATAGATGCCGGCAATTGTGCTCGTTCGCCGATTCCGTAGGCCGCAGATGCGGCCAGTTGGGCCTCGCGAGGCCGCCCAAGGGTAAGCTGCAGCAACGCAATGAACGTCTTTTTACGGGCATTGTCGCCATCGTTGAGCCCTGGGTCCGGGGTATCCAGCGCCACGTCAAGCGCCTTGGAAATTATTACGAGGTTTTCGGCGGATCGCAGATCCGCCTTCTCATTGATTGATTTGAGAACCTTGTAGGCAGCCTGAATAGATGGCGGCCCGCTGTCGTTCTTCGGCAGCGGCAGCGTGGCCATGTTCTGCGTTAGCTTCGTAAAAGCCGCGTAGTCATAAGCCGTTTGGGCCTTCGATATAGAAGCGTCGACGACGACTTCGGTACCGAACGTAAGCGCAGCTGTCAGCAATGCCGCACCGCCCGCCATGCCAAGACCCCCTGCAGCGATCGAGCCGCCTCCCAGCAGTGCAAGCCCAGCATTGGTCGCAACGGCACCCGAATACCCCATCAGCCCACCGACCCATGTGCCAATGCTGGCTACAACCGGCGTAGCGGCTCCCACCGTAAAGAACAGTAATGCGCCGGCAGCTACTGCCGCCAATGCCGCGCCCACCCAAAAGATGGCGTTGTCTTCCTTGTAGAACGACTCGAACGTCAGCTCGCTTCCAGCAGCCGCAGCTACTGCGGGGAGCAGCAACATCGCGAGGGCCAAAGTCGCCCACAGATAATTTTTAGGGCTTTTGTGCTCTATAAACATCGACCAATACCCTCATTAGATAAACCTGTTCTTCCGGATTTCCGTAAACCAATTCGACCCCACGCTGCTGCGCCGCTTGCTCCAGTAGACGCGCTACCGCAGCATCGTTTGGCTTATTGGTTACCGTGAACACCGGTATGACACGGTCGACGGGATAGAACTTTCGGTATTGGACGAGACTGTCCATGTCCGCACGGAAGACGTCCAACGGAATAGGGGTATTCGGTCGGTAGTCCTTGGCCTCGACCGCCAGCGTTCGGCCACGCAAGCCCATGAGGAGGTCGATATCAGTTGGCGCCCGCTTGAGTTTGTCATTGAATGGCACGCCGATGCCACGGACCGCGAAGCCGTTGGCGGCACCCGCACCGGCGATCCGCAATTCGTTGAGGTGACCGGCTGTTTTGGCGCCGTTAGCGCCAGCTATTTTGCTTAGCGTTGACCGCAGCCCCGGGGTCTCTCTTAGCGAGAGCATGAGACTCTCAGCTTCACTACGACCAAGTCGCTCTTGGGAGACCACGATGCGCATGTAGGCGTCATCAAGAACTATGGCCGGAAGTCGTCTACGACCCAGCTCCCGGCCAATAATCACCGTGCCGCCAGCCTGCCTTGCACGGGACGCGAGAACGAGAATCTCATCATCGGGCAGCGTAGACGGGTGCTTGATCAACGCGCGCCATGCGACCATGGCGGCCGTACGTGCAAATCCGACGGCAGCATCAACCGGTAGAGGTGTCGCAAAAGCAATAGTGGCAAGAACTGCGGCGAGGCAACGCCAAACCTGCTTGGCATCCACCATGGAGCGGTTGAGACATGAGTCCGGGAAATACGTCATCCAGAGACCGGTGCGTTGGACGGCATGGACATCGGCCAACTCTCCCAATTTACGTTGTATTTCATGACTACCGACGTCCCCCCTTGCTTGAGTCCCGAGGGCATCTAGAGTCGGACGGTTGATATATCTGTTCTATGGGTCATCTGTCTAGCGTACTCGGCAGCACGCCTCGAGGGTCATTGGCGACTAGTCCAGCTCTACAACCCCCGGCGGCCCCATCAGGCCCTCGGTATGAAAACCCCCACTAAGGCCCATGTTTTAGCGATATGACCTGACCGGAACCCAGTGGGCATTATACCGGCAGCAATGAAGTAGCCTGCGGTTAAGCGGACTACTTCATAATTTTTACCGACGAAACGGTAAGTCAGTGTTTGTACGAAATCGCTACGCCTGTTGCCCACTTCTTTAAGTTGAAGCCTCCCGGAATGATCCCCTCCTCCGTGAGAACTACGGCATTTGCGCCCAATGCTGCTGCCTTAGCCCTAATAGCATTGTGCATTTTTGCAGTCTCACTGACTTTAAATCCCGTGACAGTAACAGTCCCCAATTCCTCGTACTTCGACTCTGGGAGTGTCTTCAATATGTCAACCGAACTTGCTTGGGTGGCTTCATGGAAGCCCTTTCCTGTTTTCGTAACGTCGACTGTGGCGCAACCCGCGGTCATGAACACCGCGGCAAGTGTTGTAATGAACAATCGTTTCATTTGTTTTCCCCTAATTTTGGTACTTGATTGCCGTTCCGGAAATTCGAGATTTTCCTGAAATTGGAGTGTCGTTATTCGCGTATCGATCTTTGTCAGCCCATTCTTCGTTGAGGCTGTAATTTCCGCCCAAAATTGAGACGATAACGGCGTCTGCGCCAATTTTTGCTGCGCGCTTCCGCATGTCATTGGGCGTTTCTCGGCGGGCCTGAAAGTCGGCAATTACTTCAAAAGGTCGGGTGGGATTTTTCCAAAGTACCTCAACGCTATTGAAGTCGACAGGCAAATACTTCTTATCCGAGTAATATCTGTTTGCGACGTCGTTCGCGCAGGCGGTCAGTAGCAAAGCCAAAGCCGGCAATACCATTAGAGTTTTTGTCATATGGTGTTTCATCGATCCCCCGATGGTTGGGTCGTATTCGGTTCTATATGTATTCTACGTAGGCTAAAGTGCATCGGCTAGTTCCCTCAGTAAAGCATGATTTAATGTCTGTCAGGGCATATAAATAAGAATCTCACCTAATGGTTTTTTTCGGACCGTTTGAAGTTTGGCAAGATGAATCTCGGTATGAAAACCCCCGCCAAGGTGTATGCTTTAGCGGCCTGACTTAAGCAGAACCCGGTGGGTCAATACATTAATCTCCTCCACCGAGCACTGCACAGCGTCGTCGTGCTCCCCCACCAGCCGTTCGAACGTCCGTCTCCGCATCCACTTGGGCTTACTGCCCATGCCGTTCAGGATGCCGGGTTCCCAGCCAAGCGTTGACCGGATCTTGTCTGCCCGCCGCACCACGCGCTCGTCCGCACTTTCGCGGGTGCTGGCGTAGGCGATTCTGTAGCAGTACCGGCAGGCGAACACCTCTCCGCCGAATAGCACGGCCACACGCCGACCACAGCGCGCTGCTGGGCAAATGAACCACGCCCGTGTTCCGCCCAGATGGCACGCCGTGCGGGCTACACGCACGGTATAAGACTCGGTCTGCCACTCCCCGCCGTTGCGCCTGTGGCGGTACCAGAGGTGAACGCATCCGTGGTCACCCCTCACACGCACGGAGGCGACTTCCCTGCCCTCACGCGACCAGGTGAGTGTTGACCACCCTGTCAGCTTGAGAAGGCCCTTGCGCGCCAGCCATCGGACGTCCAGCGAGCGAAACTCGTCCGTGCTGGGGCGCCCGGCAGTCCGCCAACGGTTACCGCTGCCCGGGCCGCCCACGCGGGTCCTCCACGCATTTTCCCGAAATCATTTGGCTAACCTCTGTTATCCGCGAGCACAGCCGGATGAGCGAGGGTGCAAAAACACCCCCACTCACCCTTTTGCTACTGCTAATCCTGCTACAGCTGCTACATCACACATCCGGCAGCGGGTCTTCCGTAGCACGAGTAGCAGGTGTAGCAGTAGCAAGCCCCCGCAAACTGCCCTTTTTCAG
>CAITMP010000021.1 GCA_903893525.1 uncultured Acidobacteriia bacterium
AACGCGCCTGCCGGCCTGGTGACGTGGCGGTGCTGTGCCGAACAAACAAGGCGTGCGCCGCTGTCACGGGCAATCTTCGTGCCCTGGGCGTGCCGGTGAAGCTGGCTGCCGCAGGCTTGCTCGAGACCCCCGAGGCCGTGTTTGCCCTCGCATGTTTGCGCTTTCTGGCCGATGGCGATGACAGTCTGGCCGCGGCCGAGACGGTCGCCCTTGCCGGAGCGTTGAAGCCGGAAGAATGGCTCGAGGAGCGTTTGGCACGGGTTGAAACAATCGACAAGGCCACTGCCCCGGAGCGCCGTCGAGATCTCCCGTTTGACCATCCCATTTTAAGGGCTTTGGCGGCGGCTCGCACGCAATTGCCACGGTGGTCCCCCGTACAGGCCCTCGACGCTGCCCTCGGTGGTGCCGACGCCCATCGCGTGGTGACGCAATGGGGTCCAGACGTGGACCGCGCGGCGCAGCGGCGGGCAAATCTTGAGGCGTTGCGCGGGCTCGCTGCCGGGTACGAGGCATCGCAGGGTGCAGAGCCGGGAGGGGGCGTCCACACAGTCGCTGGATTGCTCCGGTTTCTCGAACAGTTGGCCAAATCAAGCTCGGACGGCGTGGCGATCGATCCCGCCGCCGAAGGCGTTTTCGTCGGGACTTATCACCAGGCGAAGGGATTGGAATGGCCCGTCGTGGTGCTCGCTGATCTCGATACGGAGCCGAGGTCCCGGATCTGGGATGCCACGGTCCGGCGCGATCGTACGGATGTCCCCATCCAACTTGCCCAACCTTTGGCCGACCGTTGGATTCGGCTATGGGTGTGGCCGTTTGGCCAGCAATCTTCGGGCTTGGCGTTGGAGACCGCGATCAAGGCCAGCCCCGATGGGCTGTTGGCGGCCAAGACGTCGGTCGAGGAAGAATTGCGGCTCCTGTATGTGGGCATGACACGCGCTCGGGAACGTCTCGTCTTGGTTTATGAAGACGCCACGCCGCCCGCATGGTTGGGCGTCCTTAACGCTCCTTGGCTTAGGTCGACAGACGACCTGGAGTACCCGCCTGGGCCGGTGGGTATATCGACTTTGAGTTTCTGCAGGGAGATTCTGGTGTTTGACGGTCAACCTGCACCCGTCGCGCCTGCACCGGTAACCCACCTCGACTGGTACCCCGAGCCAGAGGCGGCGCAGGAGCGGCCGTTGGCTTGGATTCAACCCTCGTCGATCGCGGCGTCCCCCGGTGCAAGTGTCCTTTCGGAGAAGGTTTACGGTCCCCGGCTTGGCGTGCGGGGAAGCCCTTCCGAGGAGATTCTCGGCAACGCCATTCATGCCATTCTAGCTGCCGACTGGATCAATGCTGATGCGGGAAACAAGAGCCAGATGATCAAGCGGATTCTGGCGGGGCACGAATTGGGGCAGGCTCTGGATATCGCCGCCGTTGAAGCGCAGTTGAGGGCGTTCCGCGAGGCTATCGCAGCCTTGGGTCCAATCCATGAAATCGGCGTGGAGGTGCCGTTCGTGCACGGTATCGGTGGAGGCCAGCGCGTTCGTGGCATCGTGGACCTCATGCTCCGGACCGACGCGGGTTGGTGGATTGTGGACCACAAGACGTTTCAGGGATCCCAGGAGAGTTGGGCGGAGCAAGCTATCGGTCACTCAGGACAGTTGGCAACCTACGCCGCCGCGCTGCGTTCCACGGGTCGTTCCGTGGCAGGGCTTTGCATCCATTTTGTCGTGGGAGGCGGATGGATTGTGTTGGGTGATTCCACTAAAACACTGTGAACACCCAACTTCGATGCCGCAGAGACTACGCCTCACGCTTCTGTTCCCGCGGATGAGAATATTCGATAGAGGCCAGATTCTTGCCCCGCATCATCCCAGCGGCTCAGCAAAGCCTCCTAGCCCGCATCTCTCACTGGTCAGAGGCAGAGGTCGGCATGGCAAGTGCTAAGTAATTGGCATGAAGGATGATGCAGAT
>CAITMP010000022.1 GCA_903893525.1 uncultured Acidobacteriia bacterium
GCTACGAGGGACAGTGGGACCAGTTCGATGCCGGGTGGCAAGGCGCATGCCCTGACCTGCCGCAGTACGGTGGATCGGGCATCAAGAAAAGATAGGGCGGCCACGCATTCCAGTGTATCCGGGCAGTGCGCGGGAAATGTTTGTGCAACTACCGCGCAGGCGGAACCGCGTACGTGCTTCCAGGCTTCCAGTTGGGGCGTCCATCCGCATTGGCCACGCTTTCCGCCATGGCGCTGAAGAACCGGTGGAATTTCACCGCCGCGTCGAAATCCACAGGCTGCTGCAGATCGTCCTGCGGTTTGTGATACCGGTCCCGGTACCACGCCCGGTAGATGGCCTCCTCCTTGGAACCTTTTTCATAGCCGAAGATGAATGCGATGCCGGGTACGCCGTTGCGGATGAAATTGAACTGGTCGGAACGGCGGAACAAGCCGCGTTCGGGCTCATTGTCGGTCTGGATGCGGATACCCAGCGGCTTGCCGACATCCCGGGCGGTGTCACCGAGCGTTGAATCCTCCAAGCCCAGCGTCGTGAGTATGGTGAGCGGGAAAATTGGGCGGATGTAATCGAGGTTGATATTGGCCACAATCTTCTCCTTCGGCACTGTCAGGTGGGACACGAAGTAGTTCGAGCCCAGGAGCCCCTTCTCCTCGCCCGTGTAGACCGCGAAGAGGAGGCTGCGGCGCAGTTTCCTGCCGGAGCGCTTCAAATCCGCAGCCAGTTCGATCAAGTTGGCCACACAGGCGGCATCGTCGAACGCACCGTTGTAGAGGCCGTCGCCGTTGACCGGTTCTCCGAAGCCGTAGCCGTCGAGGTGCGCGGAGACCAGAACATATTCGCTGGCCAAGGCTGGATCCGAGCCCGGGAGCACGGCAATCAGGTTGTCGGACTTCATTCCCGCGTCGCGAAGGGTCACCTTGGCACGGAGGACGCCGGGAATCGCGAAGTTTGGCAGTGGCTTGCCGGTGGAGCCGAGCTCGAGGATTTCACCCCACGCATGCCCCGACCCCTTCAGCAACTCTTCGGCCACCGACGAGTTCAGTCGCATGGCGACCCCGGCTCCGGCCGCCCTTCCCGCTCCGCCCCCGATCGACATCACCCGGGCGTAGGCGATGGGCCAGCGGGGCGTCTCCAACGCACGCGGGTTGTCGATGGTGAGCACACCCAGCGCGCCGAGCTTGGAAACAGTTTGGGCGAGGGTCGGCACCGCTCCGGCGAACGCGACCACTATTTTCCCCTTCACATCGATTCCCGTCAACGAGGCCGAGCCTGCGAAGACCAGCGGGGCTTCCAATGCACCGGGTAGGGATGCGTTTGGCGTGATTCCTATTTCCTGGTTGAGCTGCAGCTTTCTGGTGGCACCGTCCCGGACCAATTCGAATGAGGAGGATGCTGGTTCGACGCGCAGGTCGCGGAGCGGGACTGTCTGGTAGTAGCCCGTTTCGCCCGCAGGTTTCAGCCCGGCACGCTCGAACTCGGATGCCACGTATCGGGCGGCCCGGCGGTAGCCTTCGCTCCCGGTGTCGCGGCCCTCCATGCCGTCAGCCGCAAGAATCTTCACATGGCCCCACCAGTTGGCAGCCTCTTTTGTCGGTTCTGCGGCGAACAAAAGAGAGGGAAGGAGGATGAGCAGGATACGGCGCATTTGCCGTAGTCTAGCATTGCAGGGCTGACATGGTAACGTGTCGGATTGCGGTATTTCCTGTCACTCCTGCTCATTGCGGCCCCGTTCGGCATTGCTGCCCAAACGGACGCCCCCGCATACGCCGGAGCCGCCGCCTGCGGTAAATGCCATGCCGAAATCCAGAAGAAATGGGCCGGTGCCCGGCATAGCAAGATGGTCCAGCCAGCCACGGCCACCAGCGTCCAAGGGGACTTTTCGGGTCGCCAGGTGGTTCTGCGCAATGAGCCCTACCTGTTGACCAACCGCGCGGGGAAGTTCTACATCACCGAATCCTACTTGACCGGTACGCCGCAGCAGCACCGCGTCGACTATACGCTGGGGAACCGGCGCATCCAACACTACCTGACGACGCTCCGCGACGGGCGGATCATCGTCCTTCCCCCCAGTTGGGACATTGCCCGCAAGCAGTGGTTCCACAATTTCGACATCGGCGACCCGGATGAGAGCGGCCAAGTGGAGGTCCAGCTCTGGAACAAGAACTGCTATTCCTGCCACGTCAGCCGCGAGGAAAAGAACTTCGATGTCGAACGGCTGGAGTACAAGACCGCTTGGCAGGATTTCGGCATCAATTGTGAGCGCTGCCATGGTCCGTCCGCCCAGCACGTGGCCAACAGGACTTCGCGCAAGCCTCATACACCCGACACGTTGGTCCAGACAAAGCTCACGCCGGACCGCAACACGATGGTCTGCGCCCAGTGCCATTCCTTCCGTGACATCTTCATCAACGGCTACAAGGCCGGTGACAACTACTACGACTATTTCGTTCCGATCCTGGAGTACGACCAGCCCGTGGACAAGGACCCGGCCTACTGGCCCGATGGCCGCACCCGACGGTTTTCCAACGACGCCCTTGGGTTTTGGCAGAGCCGCTGCTATCTCCAAGGCAAAGCGACCTGCCTGAACTGCCACGCCGATGCGCACGACACAGGTATCGAGAAGAACCAACAGTTGCGTCCGGGCGCGTCGGCAATCTGCACCGGATGCCATGCCGGAAAGGCGACTGCAGTCCATACGCACCATCCCGATAAATCCGCCGGAAGCTCCTGTGTGGAATGCCACATGCCCCGCACGGTGTTGAGTGTGAAGGCCGAGATCCGGGACCATTCGATCACGGTTCCAGTCCCGGAGAATACGTCGCGCCACGCTATCCCGAATGCTTGCAACAACTGCCACAAGGACCAGACTCCGGAATGGGCTGTTCAGACGATGGACAAATGGTGGGGTCCAGCAGGGGAGGGCAGTTCCCGGTGGCGTGCGGTGCGTCGGGCGGATACCTTCGCGGGAGCTCGGAAAGGTGACCGGTCCACGGTGGAGCCGCTGCTTGCCCTGGTGGCCGACAGCGGGGAGCCGCCGCTTTTGCGGGCCAACGCGCTGGGCTACCTGGCCCAGTTTTCGACCGACCGCCGGGTGTTCCAGATGTTCCGTTGGGCCTTGGGAGAATCCGAGCCGGTGCTGCGCACGGTGGCCGCCCTGCGAATCAATCCAGTGCAGGCCGACAGGCGGGCCGCCGTATCGGAACTGGCAAGGGCACTCGGTGACGAGGCGGCGACGGTACGGCTCGGGGCCGCAGTTGCGTTGACCGGTCTGGGAATCCGCAGTCTTTCTGGAAAGGACGGGGAGCTACTGGCCTCCGCGCGTTCCCTCTACGATTCGCGGGCAAAACTGAACACGGACGATGCCGCGCAGCAATTCGCTGCCGGCAGGTTCTTTCAATTGTCCGGGGACGATGCAAAGGCAGCACCGGCGTTTGAGGGTAGTTTGAAACTGAATCCGGATTCGACCACTCGGTATCTGTTGGCGGCCGTGATCGCAAGGCTTGGGCGGGTGGAAGAAGCCCGAAAGTTGCTGGAGGAAATCAGGTTGGGCGATCCGCAGTACCAGCGGGCGCAGGCGCTGCTGAAATCGCTCCAAGGACGGTAGAGGTTTAAGGGGCGGCGGGATATCCCAACCGCCCCGTGATTTTAGCGGCCTTCGCTGGAGGGAGGAACGAGACCCTTCACGCGCATGTAGACGCCCATGGCGCCGTAGACTTCATTGGCGTGGACGACGATGCCGTACAGAGCATTGATCCGGGGCTGTTGTCCGCGGCCTGCGGCGATCGATTCCATCGCATTGGCGTCTGTGAGTGCGTCAAACGACTTGTCGCATTCGTCGAAGGATTCCTTCAACGCGGCAACCAAGTCGGCCTTCGCGGTCTTGCCCTGGGCGGAGCTGGGCTTGCGGGCGCCATTGATGGCGGAGCAGGTGCCCATCTGGTTGGCGATGTGCGCCACGCGCTGCCCGAAGGTTTCGATCCCCTCGGCGGGCTTGAAGCCGTACTGGTCTTCCGGCATCTTCTCCGCAGCTTTCACGAAGTTGGTCTTGATGCGGGCGTAGTTTCCCTTCAGAATTGCCGCAGGGGTGCTGGGCGGGCCGGCCGGTGCCTGTGCGAGCAGTGCGATAGTTGCGGCGGAGGCAGCGGCCATCGCTGCGATTGCGATATTTTTGTTCATTGGATTCCTCTCCTAAGGACCTCCAAACCAGCTTATCCCGTTTTTCCGATGCTGCGCACGCTTGCGCCGTGAAATCATGGAAGATTCATGGTTGCTCGATTGTTGTTCCTCATGTTGGTTGCTTCGCCGGCCATGGCGCAGTCGGGCCGAGTCATTGGGAGGGTGGTCGACGCGCGGGGCGGGGAAGCGCTATCGAATGTGGCCGTGTCGCTGGAAAATGGCCCGAAATCTGTCACGGGGCCGGGCGGAACTTTCGAGATTCCGGCGATTGCTCCGGGATCCCACGTCCTGGTTGTGGCAACGGTGGGCTACCACGTGGTGAAGCGGCCATTCGAAATTGCTGGCGATGAAACTCGGCAGTTCGAGATCGTGCTGAGTCCCGACACGCTGCGCCGTACCGACGCCGTCGTCGTTACGGCGGGGCCCTTTGAGACCCTGCGGCAGGATAGCCCGGCCGCGATCTCGCTTTCCGGCAACGACGTGAAGAACTTGGCGAGCGTTCTGGCCGACGACCCACTGCGGGCCGTCCAGAGTCTGCCCGGCGTTAGCTCGAACAACGATTTCGAGGCCCGCTTTTCATTGCGCGGCGCTTCCTACAACCGGATCGGGTTGTATTTGGACGACGTGATGCTCCACCAGCCATTCCAAATGCTGGCGGGCCAGAACATTACGGGCTCCGGTGCCGCGTTCAACGGCGGCATGGTGGAGAATCTCGAATTGCACGAGGGTGCCTATCCGGAGCGTTTCGGGGACCGCAGCGCGGGAATTTTGGACGTCCATACGCGTGAGGGCGGCCGGGATGCGACTTCTGTACGGGCCGAGGCCAGCATGTCCAATGCGGGGGCGACGGCGGAGGGTCGTTTGGGTCCGGGAAAGCGTGGGTCGTGGCTGGTGGGAGCCCGGAAGAGCTACCTGCAGTACATTGTTGGGCGGATCACTACGGATACCTCGCTGGTGTTCGGGCTGGAGGATGTCCAAGGCCGGCTGACGTACGACCTGACCCCGAAAAACCAGGTCTGGCTCTATCTTTTGGAGAGCTACTCGTCGCTGGACCGCTCGCGGCCGGGGCTCGGCATCAATTCGCTGGCCAAGGCCGGGTACGACTATTCGCTGGTGAATCTGGGCTGGCGGTGGACTCCGGCGGCGAATCTGGCGGTGGTCAGCCATGCGGCTTGGATGCGGGAAAAGTACGACAATCTGAATCCGAACGGGCTGCGGCTGGGTGACGGGTTCTACGGCGAGTGGGTCGCAAACTCGGCGGCGACCTGGAATCAGTCTGCCGCGGCAACGTTCGATGCCGGCTTTTCCATGCGCCGTCTGCGGGACGAGGGCGTTTCCGCCCAGTTTCAATCCTTGACCGCCCCTCCGCGGCTGCTCGATTCGCACCGGGGCACGGGTGTCCTCGGTGGTGGATTTGCGCAGGAATCCTGGACCGGCATGTCCGGGCGGGTCCATCTTTCAGCCGGTCTCCGTGGTGACCAACTCTCGACCAGTTCCGGTTCGACGGCGACCCCACAGGCGAGCGCCGCGTTGATTCTCTCCCCGGCTACCCGGATTCAGGTCGGTTGGGGGCAGTATTCGCAGTTTCCGGAACTTTCGGTGCTGACGTCGCCTGCTGGAAGTATCCATTTGGAGCCGATCCGCTCGAACCATGTGATTGCCGCCTTGGAGCAGCGGCTGGGGGAACGCCTCCGGTTGCGCGCCGAATTTTACAACCGTGCCGACCGCGACCTTCCATGGCAGCCGTTTGCGGAACCACGCCTTCCCATAGGTGCTGCTTCGGTTCCGACGGTCAACAATCTGTACCGCAATTCGCTTCGGGGCTACTCGCGCGGAGTGGAAGTGTTTCTTCAAAGAAGCAGCGCAAACCGTTTCAACGGCTGGGTTTCCTACGCCTACGGCAAGACCGGAATGCGCGACGGGGCCACCTCCGCACGTTTCGCGGCGGACTACGACCAGACGCATACCGTCAATATCTACGGCGGCTACCGGTTGCGTCCAAGCGTGAATTTGAGCGTCCATTCGAGTTACGGAAGCGGGTTCCCGATCCCCGGCTACTTGAGACTGAGCGGGTCGACGTACTTTCTGGGGCCCCAGCGGAACCAGCTGCGGCTCGCCTACTACCAGCGTACGGACCTGCGGATCAACAAGTCGTGGACGCGCCGGAAGTCCAAAATCACGCTGTACGGGGAGCTGGTGAACATGACCAATAGGACCAACCGCATCTTCGACAGCCTGAACAGTTACAATACAAAGACGGGGCAGACGTCGGTCACGGTGGATTCGATGCTGCCGATCCTGCCGTCTGTCGGCATTGTCTTCGAAAAGTAGCCCTGCGAGCCGTTTTGTAGTACAATTGAAAGTTAGGCCCGAGATGCAAAATCCGCTGTTAACCAAGTACAACCAGAAGAATCTCCGCACGACCCCCCACCCGGCGATCCGTCCCGGTGACACGGTCCGCGTGCACGTGAAAATCAAGGAAGGCGAAAAAGAGCGCCTCCAGGCTTTCGAAGGCGTGTTTATTGCCCGGAACAACTCGGGAATCAGCGAGACCATTACCGTCCGCAAGATGAGCTTCGGCCACGGCGTTGAGCGCATTTTCCCGCTGCACGCCAAGGTTGTCGATCACATCGACATGGTTCGCACCGGTCGCGTCCGCCGCGCCAAGCTGTACTATCTGCGCGCACTGCGTGGCAAGGCTGCCCGTCTGAAGGAACGCACCTAGTTTTCCAGCAGGCCCAAGGTCTCCGCGCGGACATTCCCATGGACCGTTCAGGACCCGGCAAGCCAAAATCTTGGAAGTGTGAGGCAACCCACGAGCGCGAACTCCGCGCCCGTGGGTTTTCTTTTGTTGCGGGTGCCGACGAGGTCGGACGGGGATCGCTCTTCGGTGCCGTCGTGGCCGGGGCGGTGATTCTGTCGCCTGAAAACCCGATTCGGGGTCTGGATGACAGCAAGAAATTGGAGCCGGAGCAGCGTGAAGTCCTTGCGGAGAGGATCAAGGAGCGTGCGGTCGCTTGGGCCGTTTGCGGGGTGGACGCTGCCACCATCGACAGGATCAACATCTACGAGGCTTCCAGATTGGCGATGAGGAACGCCGTGTTGGGTTTGAGCCAAAGGCCGGATTTTGTTCTGGTGGACGCCGTGCCGCTGGATATTCCAATACCGCAGGAACCGCTGATCCAGGGCGACATGCGCTGCCACGCGATCGCGGCTGCATCGATCATCGCCAAGGTGCACCGGGACGCCCTAATGCGGCTCTGGGACCCTTTCTACCCCGAGTACGGATTGGCCAACCACAAGGGCTACCACGCGCCGGAGCATATCGCAGCCATCGAGCGGATCGGACCCACCCCCCAGCACAGGCTGAGCTTTGAACCGGTCCGCAAAAATGCACCATTTTCCAGCTGGGCCTCAAACCGTCAAATGGAGATGTTCGCGGACTAACGCATGAACCAGGATCCCCAGGACATCCACGAAGAACCAACGGTGCAAGAACCGGTCGCCACTCCCACTGAAGCGCCGGTCGTAGCGGCAAATCCGGGAATGCCCTCATGGTACCGGCACGTTTCCACCATCATCTTTATCATTTTCTGCTTTGAAATGGGGCTGTTTCTTGTCGTGTTCCCGTGGCTGGACCCGTGGAGCCAGAATTACTTTTCCATGATCGCTCCGGGGAAATACCTGCCCGCTTGGAGACAGTTCTGGAACAGCGCCTATTTCCGGGGTGCCGTCAGCGGGTTTGGACTCGTCAATATCTGGATCGCCCTGCAGGAAGTGTTTGGCATGTTTTCCCGCAAGGCGAAGGAATAATCTCGCCGGTCAGCAGACCTGCGCGATCACGCACTTCAAATACATGGTTTCCGGGACCGAGAGCAGGATCGGATGGTCCTGTGCCTGGGTTCGGCGTTCCAGAATCCGCAAGGTCTTTCCAGCGTCCATCGCGGCGTCCGCCAGGACCCCCAGTAGTGTGGCTTCGTCCACATGGTGGGAGCACGAGTTCGTCACCAGCACGCCGCCAGTACCCAGCAACCGCAATCCACGCATGTTGATTTCCTTGTAGGCCCGGATCGCGGCATCGATCTGGTTGCGGGATTTGGCAAAGGCCGGAGGATCGAGCACGACCGTGTCGAAAATCCTCCGTGACGAGACATAGCTGGCAAGCAGATCGAACGCGTCGGCCTCGCGGAACGCGATATTGGTGATTCCGTTGGCCGCGGCGTTGCGGCGTGCGGTCAGCAGGGCGGGAGCGCTCGAATCGACGGCCTCCACGGTGTCGGCCCTTTTGGCCAAATGCAGGGCGAATCCGCCCGTGCAGGTGAACATGTCGAGGGTGCGTCCCTTGGCATAGCGGCTGGCGGCCTCGTAGTTTTCGCGCTGGTCCAGGAAGACGCCGGTTTTCTGCCCGTGGAGGAGGTCGGCCTCCATCGCGAGGCCGTTCATTTGGACGGGGACAGGGGCATCGAGCTGGCCGGAAAGCATCTTTGTCTCCCTCGGAAGCTGTTCGAGGGTCCGGACGAAGGCATCGTTGCGGGCGACTATGGCGCGCGGCGAATAAAGCCGCTCCAGTGCCTCGGTGATCTTGGGTAGGGCGCGGTCCATGCCTTGGTCGAGAGCCTGGACGGTGAAGCAATCGGCGTAGCGGTCGATGATGAGGCCGGGGAGGAAATCGCCCTCGGCGTGGACGAGGCGGTAGGCGTCGGTGTTGGAGACAACCAAGTCCCGCAGGGTCTGCGCGGCGGCGATGCGGGTTGCGAAATCGATGCCCTCGCCGGTGCGGGAAAGCATCCGCATGGCGATCAGGGAACTGGAACTGTAATGGGCTTGGCCGATGAAGCGGCCCGTGTCGTCGAGGACGCGGACGGTGTCACCGGGTTGCGCTGCGGGAGTGCCTACGATTTCACCGCGGAATACCCAGGGGTGACCCTCGCGGATGCGGAAGGTGCCCTTGCGGGTAATGGAAATTTCTGGTTTTACGGAAGATGGGTCCAATAGACTATGATCGCTTGGGGGGTGGGGTGGATCAATTGGTCGGGGAAATCCAGGGCTCCAGCAGGAGTTCCATCTCGCGCCATAGTTTTCGAAATGAACGGGAATTGCGGCGGGCCTCCTGGAGGTCGAAGACGGCTGCGAGTTTTGGTTGATCTACAGTGGGCTTGTAGGTTCCTTGATGTAGTCTCGACGAAAGCCACTGTTTGGCTCCGCGAACTGAGTCGGGATCTTCCTCAGGCAGGTCCGTCACCCCCGTGACATAGCCCTTTTCTTTCAAGGAGTCGGCGGACGCGATGAACCAAGCCTCGAACTCCTTGTTGGCCAGGACGACTGAAATCAGTCGATCCGCACGCGCTGCCGCAGCTCTGTCGCGTACTTGGGCCCTCAATTGTACGGGGCAAGCGTCGTCCGCGTCATGCAGAATCAGGATTGCGCCAGCGGCTCCTGCCCTGTGGGCTGCCAATTGAACTGCGCGTTCGAGTTCACTGGCCTTGGTCAGTTTCGAGCGGTCGAGATGAACTGTCGTGATTTCAAGACGGATGGTGTATCCGGTCAGTTCATCTGCGATGCGTCTCAACAATACCGGTAGTGCACTCCGCTCGCCCTTCCCCTCAATCACGCATGCCAATCGGAAGGTGTTCACAACTGCCCCAGATCGAAAAGGTTGGTTTCTCGCGCCTCTGGGCTGTTGGTTGCAGGTATCAACTGCTCCATGCGCATGAGCTCTCCGGGCTTGTAAAGCCCTTCGCGGATGACCGACAGACCGACGGAGTCGATTGGAGCTATTACCGTGCCACCGTTGGACTTGGACACGGCGAGGATCGTGTCGGAGTGCACATCCATCAAGTCCAACAGGTCCGGACTGTGGGTGGTGACCAGGACTTGCCTTTGCTCGCTCGCTTCCCGTAGGGCGTCCAGCAGGACGGCGGAGGCACCGGGGTGTAGAGCTGTTTCGGGCTCCTCAATGCCAATAAATCCGCCATACGGCCGGAAGAGGGCCAGTAGAATCCCCAATGCCCTCATGGTTCCATCTGAAATGTCATGAGGAAAGAAGTATTTGATGCCATCGCCAAACTCTTCTTCAAACCTCAAGAGCAATGAGCTGTCTGTCAATTGCAGCGTGTCAATCTGAATCAGCGTTGGCAGAATTTGCTTCAGGTACTCAAGGATTCTTGCCTTGTCTGGCGTTTCAGACATCCGCAGCAACGTGCTTGCCGCATTGGCCCCGTCACCAGCCATTCCCCACCCGGGATCGAATATTTCCTTCCTGCGCAGCTGACTTGCTACGAGATTGTAAAACTTCATGGACATCAAGAGTCCGTAGACCCGTTGAAACACTGGGCTGGACGCACCTGCCAAGGACAGGGACAGCTGGTCCGGCGAAACTGACAAGATATTGGGAAAAACGGAACTCTTCAGGACGGCAAGTTGCTGGCCGACCGTGGGAATGGGGGATTTGTCTACCCGGAACCACGCGTCCCCCACCACGCACTCTTCGGCGGCGATCAAGTATGCTCCTTCGGCTCCCGGAGAGATCTCAATTGAGTAATGTCCGGGAGTGCCAGAGGAATCGAACTCTACCCGAATTCCAAATCTGTGCGCCGATCCAATTGGCC
>CAITMP010000023.1 GCA_903893525.1 uncultured Acidobacteriia bacterium
TCGGATTGCCGGCTACCGTCGCGGCAAGGATTGATGTGACCAGAGCCAGAGCTGTTGCTATCCCACGCGCTATCTGCATGCCGATGCACCAGCACGTGTCCAGCCACTCGTCCGCGCTCACGGCCAGTCCAATCGCCATCGAGGTCGATTTTAGCCAGGATGGGAGCTTTTGCGCTGCATCTTCGCGCGGGCGTCGGCTTCGGTGACGGCGGTAATGACTTACCGTCCTTGCCGCTCACGACGTAGTTGAGGTGTCAAGCCAGGTCCACGCCGCTGTCGAAGCCCTCCACGGTGACTTCATGCTTTTGCTGACCGGATTACCTCGCTTTAGAGTTACTCACAACATGGGCTAGTCGGACGGGTTTGCCAGTTAACCAGAAGTGCGCGCCCATGCGGAGACGCTGAGAAGCCGCACCGCAATGCCCGAGGAAACCACAGTTCTAG
Organism: uncultured Acidobacteriia bacterium; assembly: GCA_903893525.1. Classification (GTDB taxonomy): domain Bacteria; phylum Acidobacteriota; class Terriglobia; order Bryobacterales; family Bryobacteraceae; genus BOG-234. Next base: position 445 of record CAITMP010000023.1, read on the forward strand.
GATCAGAATCGCCGGGGGGGCGGGTGCGAGAGAACCGGATACTGACCGTATTGCGCCAATTCGGACAGATGGCGACTGATCCGCAGTCAACCGGAAGTGCGGAAGGTTACTACTGAAATATTTTGGCTCCCCGAGTCAAACAAAGGGTATTTGACAGTGTGGAGACACTGGCAAAAGTGTTGATTCTAAATAGGCTACTCAAACCAGGGAGGTCGCCGTCTTTCTGGAGGTGCAGATTCAGACTGCTGCAAGGCCAGAGACACGCGTCATCTCTGGACCTTTCATCGCGATGCCGATGCTCGAGGCGTAGGGACGTCGCCGAGGTGGCACACGGCTCTTGCAGCAAAACGCCACGAGGGCGTCATCATCTGCGAGTATCCAGTCGCCGCATTCGCCCGCGCTAAATGCGAACTTCACGCCGTTCTTCAGCAGGGTCTCGGCGAGCGGGACCGTTCCGGCATCAGTCTCCGCAGGGAATCCATACTTAATCTTGATTGAGGTGCCTATTCGTTCGGATGGTTCGAGGAGCCACTTCAATGCCCCCAACGCCGAGAGAGCAGTTAGATCGGTTGCGGAAATTATTACCGACTTATTGGAACCCACGATTGCCTCGTGCATTGCCGTCTGTTGGCTCCGATCAACGAGCAGGCGCGCCATGACTGCTCCCGCAGGAGGAATTGCATCCTTGGAAGGTAACTGGCTCCGTAGATCACCTGCGGCGTTCTTCAACCTCACGAATCCGCTGCCAAGACGGAGCTTTTGTGGTTCTTCGCTGTTTTATGTGGGTAGGACCTTCAGGTCGAGCTTGCCGGCGATGAGGTAGATCATGGTGATAAGGTTCTTGTGGGAGCGGTAGCCGCGGGCCTTGGCCTTTGCTGCCTGGACGAGGCTGTTGACGCCTTCGAGGATTCCGTTGTTGATGCCGGAGGTGAACCAGCGGAGGATGCCGTCCTGATGCAGGCGGATGGTCTTTGCCACTTTGACCATGGGGGCGAGCCGGCTGTGCGTTGCCCAGTAATACCATTTGTCGAGGTAGGGCCTGGCCAGGTCGGCTGGCTGGTTGAAGAGTTCCTGGAACGACAGGCGGATGGCGTAGGCACGGGCGGTTTTGAGGTTGGAGTTGACCACGTCGAGGCCGTCGAACTTCTCCCACTGGCCCGCAGTGAGATTCTCGGGGTTCTTGAGCCACACATAGCGGCTCTTTTTCAGTTCGGGGTTGGTCTTCTGCTCCATCCGGCGAACCTCGTCGACGGCGTCGTTGACCAACTTGACGACGTGGAACTTGTCAAAGGTGACCTTGGCGTTGGGCAGGCTTTCGGCGATGCCCTTGGAAAATGCTTGGGACATGTCGGCGCTGGCCTCGGTGACGGCTTCGGGGTCGCCGCCGTGGGCCTTGAGGTCCGAGGCGAAGGCGGCCACTGTGGCGGCGTCCTTGCCGGGGGTTGCGAACAGCACCTTGCGCCGGACGACATCGACAAAAATGGATACGTACTTGTGCCCGCGCCGGGATGCCGTTTCATCCACGCCGACCTTGCAGACACCGGAAAAGTCCTCCTTGGCTCGGGCCTGGTCCACGTAATGGGTTGCGATGCGCCACAGCAGGGTGTCGTGCTCGCCGACCACGCGGGCCGCCGCGGAAACCGGCATCGACTGGACCAGCACCAGTGCCAGAGCCTCGAACAGAAGCGTGAAACCGCTTCCCGGCCGGGCCCACGGGACTGCGGCCAGATGGACGCCGCACTGCGCGCAGTCCACCCGGGGAGTGCGCGCGTGGAGGTGGGTTTCGTGCTGGAAGAAATTGAGGTGCCGCCAAGTCTTTTCCAGCGTGTCGTGGACCTTTCCCGCGCCTTGGCAAACCGGGCACTTGAAGGAGCTTCCGCGCGGGAAATTCAAGTGGATGTCGAGCCGCGAGGCCTTTTCGTCAAAGCAGCAACCCTCAACCTGCCAGGGCGGCAACAATCCCAAAGCGGCCTGAAACAATTCCTTCCCGTCCATGCGTGCGGCACCTCCGTCCGGCGCGATTCACATCATAGCGAAACAGCCTCCGCAGTCCGATATCCCGTCGGGGACCCTGTCCCCGAACCCCTGGGATTTAACGCTTTCAAGCCAGAGTGGAGACCGGCAATACAAACTGGCAGTTGTACAATCGGATTGCCTGGACGGAGGATAGGGCAACGCAGGGATGCGACCCGAGCGCCGACCGGAGCCGGAGTGGACGGCGGCTCCCAAGCCGCCCCCCTTCAACCCCTCACACCCACACGAAATAGCGAGGAGGCGTTTTTGTTTTCGTAATATCGCGCCGAAGGAAACGCTCATTCCAGTGCGCATGCTGCAGCCACCCGTCGCGGTAGCCCAAAGTATCTTCCAAGTGCCAGGCCTCGGCAGGAAACGCCGGATTGCTCCGCAACTCGCGGTTATCGAAGAAACGCTTTGTCGAGAACGCAACCTTCATGAAGACACGATGCACGTTTTCCACGGCGTCGCTGGCCGAGTGCACAACGTAAGGGCTGAGCAGGAGAATCGAGTAGTCGCGGGAGTAATATCTTCGGGCGAGGTCCGCCTGTTTGTTGAGATAGTCGTAAAGATTCACAGCCTCGCCGGCGCGCGCCTTGGCGAGCGCCTCGGTGATGTCGAAACCCTGCTCGAACAGAATAGTCGGCAGGGTGTCGGAAACGATATAGGACCAGTCCGGCTTGTACCCGTATCCGGCGCGGAGTGTCTGCAATTGATCGCCTGGCAAACCGCCACCA
>CAITMP010000024.1 GCA_903893525.1 uncultured Acidobacteriia bacterium
CCGAAAACGGCCTCTCCAGAGGCCTGGAACCTCTGGCAGCAGCGACGTCTCGAATCGATCGCGGGGACAAACGGGTGGGCTACCCTCGTGGGCCTGCTCTGGATTCCGGAGGGACGGAGCCTCCTCGGTTCAGAAGCAACCGCAGCACTCAAGCTGCCAGCAGGCAGGGCTCCGAAAGTGGTCGGCGAAATCGAACGCGCCGGCAGCCTGGTGAGATTCCGTGCGCCGACGGAGAAAGCACCCCCAATCCGCATCTCCCCGGAGTCCCCAACGAACGAGCCGCCGATCTTAACCTTCGGCGATCTTCGAATGTTTGTGATCGTCCGCGGCGAGCGCCTAGCCCTGCGCGTGAAGGATTCTCAGGCCCCGACGCGGACTCACTTTCGCGGCCTGAAATACTTCCCGTACTCGACGTCCTGGAAGATCACCGCAATCCTCGAACCTCCCACCCCGAATCAGACCGTCACCATCACCGACGTTACCGGAACCTCAACACAGCAACCCTCGGCCGGCGTGGCGCGCTTCACAGTGGACGGCCAACCCCAAACGCTCGAGGCGGTCGAGGACGACGAATCGCATGACCTTTGGTTCATCTTTCGGGACGGGACCTCGGGATCGACGACCTACGGGGGCGGTCGTTTCCTGCACGCGGCAAAGCCCGGTCCGGACGGGGTGATGACCCTAGATTTTAACTTCGCCTACAACCCACCCTGCGCTTTCACCCCGTTCGCCACTTGCCCGGTTCCGCCTCGTCAGAACTGGATCAAGGTGTCGATCCCAGCTGGGGAAAAGCGCTACGCCGAGCACTGATTCCGGAAGCCGAGTAGAGCGAAGATCGTCCTGTTTCGCGATCACTCGGACGGTGACGTTTCCTCGACTTCAACTTCGTACGGATCGCACTCGATGCGATCAAACGTTCCTTCATCCAGGCACAGTGTGTGGAATTCCGGGCTGTTCCCCGGCCCAAGCCGATTCACTTCGATCCAGAACCTGCCAAATTCATCCACCTGCCAAACCCGCCATAGAAGGCGGGACTCAAAGACGAAGCGGTAGAGCGCACTCGTCTCCTGCAAATAGGAATTAGCTTCCGCCAGAGGCTCCTGGAGATCCGGCGGCAAGGTGCGAACCGCGAGCAGAAAGCCGATCGTGGTGGAACCAGGACTTGGAGAGCCGGATTTTATTTCGCTTCAACCTTTCACGGGTCCACCGCTGCACGTTCGCGACTACTTCCCCGGCGTCCCGTAGCGCTTCGCAACGTCATCCAGCACCAAAACCCAATCCAGCAATTCGCCCGGCGTCGGCGAGACAAAGGTCCGGGTTCCCGTGGCATCGAAACGCCCAATGGAAACGGCCCTTCCAGTGCGAGGGTCAAACCACCAGGCCTGGATTTTTGCGGCGTGCAGGGCATCCATTCGAACGGTTACCGGACGTCCCACCGGCACATAGACCATCGCATAGGTGCCTTCGGTATCACGAGTCGCGACAAAACGACGTGTGCCCGCACCCGGAACC
>CAITMP010000025.1 GCA_903893525.1 uncultured Acidobacteriia bacterium
GGAAAGAGGGATGACACCCTTTAGTGTGTCATCCCAATATGACAATTGCGTTACAGACTGGTTAGGTCCTTCGGACGTTTAGAATGTGAAGGCCAAGTGGCCCAGGAATCGGTACGTTGTGTTGGCACCCTTCTGCACCGGTACGAAGAATCCGGGCCTGTTGGCCGCGATCGGGTCCTGGATGAACAGGATATTCTGCCATTGCAGGAACTTGGTCAGGCCGAGGTCGAAACGGATCGAGTTGACCCTGGTGTTGACGCCGGACTGGGTCCCAAGATCGTCGTCTGTGAACTGGGCGATCATGGAGTTGGCCTGCTTCCAGGAGTACTGGTACAGGAAGCGCATGTCGCCGGACTTGCGGACCTGTCCAAGATTTACGCTGGCCATGAAGGCCTTGTTGTCGGAGTTGGCACCTGCGTTGCCAAGGGCCTGGAAGTCAGCCCAGAAAGGCATGGAGACCTTGCCGATCTTGGCATCGGCAAAGTCGGTGCGGAAGCCGCCCTTGACAATTTGCCACTTGCGGGCCGCCAGCATCGCACCGCCGGAGGTCAGAACGGCATTGCCTGTCTGTCCGATTGCGCCGGAGAGGATGATACCTACCGCATTGCCTGCCAACACCTGCGTTCCGGTGGTCAGGACGTTGGTGGAATTCGGATTGGAATTGATGGAGGCGAGTTGGATCTGATCGGCGTTGTGGACGAACATCGTGTCGCCGTAGACTTGGTTGACCCACTTGCCGGACTTGGCCTTGAGAATCGCGCCGGGGTGGAAGATCGAGGCGTCGCGAACCTTCTGGCCGACCGAGTAGCCGATCAGCAGGTAGGGCGAGCCCGCGCCGACGATGGGGGTGTTCGGGTTGGTGAGGATGTACTCGCCAACGCGGGCCTCGAACGTCACGTTCTTGTTCAGTGCCTTGTTGTAGCGGGCTTCAAAACCGTTCAGGCGGATGTCGTCGTCAAAGACGAAACGCTGGTTGTCGGCGAAGACCTCTTCCATCCGACCGCCGCGGACCGTGAAGCTGCCCTTGGTGTACTTGATCCACGCTTCGGCGAGGCTGAAGGGTGCCTTGATGCCGATGCCCGCGAAATCCTGGTCGTTCGTCTGCATATTGGTGAACGGACCGGTGGAGAGCTGCGCGTGGGCAGTGAGGTTCGGGATGATTTCCTTGTCGATGTTCAACCGGATGCGGTAGCGGGCGCGCGAGTTTTGGATCGGCCCGGCGATGTTGTTGCCGTGGCGCAATTGCTCGTCGATTCGGAAGCGGAAATCGCCGCTGAATTTGAAGCCGCCGAGGTTCTTGGCGATGCCGTCAACGGTTTTCTTGAGTGCGTCGATTGCGGCTGTGTTGGTGTTCGGTGTGGCCGGGGCTGCACCTTGGGCGGGGGCCGGGATCGCTACGGCTGCTGCCGGGGCCATCGGAATCATGGGCGTCAAGCTGGCGACGGTGCCCAATGTGGCGCGCTGGGGTTGTTCGGCAGCGGCGTTCAGGAATTTGTCGAGGAGCGTCTGTTGCTTCTCCAGCATTTGCTGGAGGGATTCCAGTTGCTTCTGCTGAGCTGCAACCGCAGCCCGCAGGGTCGCCAATTCGTTGGCTTGGGAGACCGTTCCGTCTTGGGCGGCGAGCTGGCCGGTGGCCAACAGGGTGGCAGCCATCATCAGGGAAATGCTGCGTACCAGTGTTTTATTCAAAATCATTCCAATCTCCAGGGAGTGGGGTGCTCGAATATCTTGCGTTCCAACTGAACGTGTTTCAGTAGGCCGCAATCAAGCATATCGGGCAAGTGTGTGGTTTCGATGACGTCGGGGTGATGATCGCGTTAGGAACGGTGTCGTTACGATGAAAGCATGCGCACGCCCAACTTGTGTCAAATCAACGTCGGGCGATTGCTCGCACCGGTTGGCGACCCGGGAATTGCGGACGTTGTGGCCCAAGTGCCCGAAGTGAATGCCCTTGCGGAGTCCAGTCCGGGCTTTGTTTGGCGGCTGAAATCCGACAGTGGAAATGCTTATCGTCGTCAACATGTCTGTTTGGGAGTCTGTGGACGCACCGAACACGTGGATGTGTTGGTGGTGGATTCCCGGCGGCAAGGTGTCCGCCATTTGCCGACGGAGGATGCATATCGAGCACTTTCAGGCGCACGGCGCGACGCCCGAAGCCTTTTTGTTTTCGACCGCATTTCGAGTGCCGTCGGGCCCCGCTATTTCATGACTTGCTGGATGGCGGCGTTGATCACTGGAACCATCAGTTCGTAACCCTTGTCGTTCGGATGGAGGCCGTCGCGGGAAATACCCTCCTTGAGCATCCCCTTTTCATCCACGGTTGCGGAATAGTAGTCCGCGTAGACCGCACCCGTCTTGGCGGAGTACGATTTCAGCCACGCGTTCAATTTGAGGATGTCGGCCGGTGGGCGTCCGGGAGTCATCGGACGCGGACCGTAATCGCTGATTGGCGTCAGCGCGCATAGGATCACCTTGATACCGTGGGCCTTGGCCAATTCGGCCATGGCTTGAAAGTTCTCCTGGACCATTTCGGGTGTCGCTGGGCCCGTGTTGCGGGCAATGTCGTTGGTCCCGGCGAAAATTGCAACTGCGGCGGGTTTCAGGTTGATCACGTCTTCAAAGAAGCGTGCCAGCATCTGGGGCGTGGTTTGTCCCCCGATGCCGCGGTTGACGTAGGGCTTGCCCGGGAAGTACTGTGCAAGCTTCCAGCCATCCGTAATGGAGTCGCCCATGAAGACGACGCGTCCCGGATCGTTGGCTTGGGCCTTCAGCTTCTCGTTGTCGGCGTGGTACCGGCCCATCTGGTTCCAGTCCTGGACCGTGGCGGCCAGTGTTTGTGCCATACCTCCCACGCAGCAGGCGGCCTTGGGAGGATTGAAATCTTCCACCAACTGGGCGGAGGCGACCGTCGGCAGCAGTAGCGCCATCGCAAATATCTGTTTGTTCATCGTTCCCCTATTATTCCCCAAAAAAGCTATTCCTCAAAATCCCAGCCCAAGCCGGGATCTTCCGGTGGGCGCACGTAGATTCCTTCGGGGCCCCGGCTGACACTGTTGAGTTCGGCCCACTGGTCGTATACGGATTTGGGTCCGCCGGGCGGCGGCATGAACATTTCGGCCCACGGTGCATTGGTGGTTGCCATGGTGAAATGGACCCCGTCGCGGGTGCCGCCAACGTGCGGGATCACGGGGATGTCCCAAGCCGCCGCGAGTGCCGCAATCCGCCGAAGTTCCGTCAGACCGCCACACCAGTGCATGTCCGGTTGCCACAATCCCGCGGAACGATGCTCCAGAAGCTGGCGGAAGCCATAGCGCGTGTATTCGTGCTCGCCGGTGGCGATGCGAATCGGCTTGACAGCTTCGCGCAAGCGGCCGAAACCCTCATAGTCGTGCGGCTGGAGTACCTCCTCCATCCAGTAGGGACGGTAGGGGGCCAGCATGGCTGCCATTTCGATGGTGTACTGCTCGGTCCAAGCCATCCAGCAATCGAGCATAATGTCGCCATCCTCGCCGATCTTTGCGCGGGTGCTCTTGACCAGCTCGACATTCTTCCTCATGCCTTCGCGACCGTCCGCCGGGCCATGTGCCATGGCCAGCTTCAGACGCTTGAATCCGAAGTCCAAGTGCTGGTCGATGTCGTTTCCCGTGCAATACGCCGGGATACGGGCCTTCGTCTCGCCGCCGATCAGCCGGTAGACAGGACTGTTCAGCGCCTTTCCAACGATGTCCCAAAGCGCCAGGTCGATACCGCTGATGGCGTGCATCCCTATACCGGCCCGGTCGTAGTACATGCTGGAACGCCACAGCGTGTCCCAGATACGCTCGATGTCGAACGGGTCCTTGCCCAGCAGCAGCTTGGTAAAGTGCTGTTCCACTAGTGCTCCGCCGCCGATGCCGCCTTGGCCGATCCCCTTGATGCCTTTGTCCGTGCCGATCTCGACGTAAAAGCCGGGCATCTTGCCGTTATCCGGCATGAAGAGCGAGCGCATCGCCTTGTATTCCAGATACATGGACATGGGGCTGGCAACTTCGACACCGTTCGTCGACCAGGCGTCCTTGGAGGGAGTGAACGCAGGCAGCGGGTGTTTGGGGCGCGGATTCACCAGCCGTACGGATGTGATCTTCAACCTGCTCTTTTCGTCCGCGAATGCAAGCGGGGGGCACATTGTGCCGGGCAGGCCGCAAGCGGCGCTGGCCAAGCCGAGGAAGGATCTACGCTTCATACCCGCCTATCTTATGCGAAGGCGTGCCGCAGAATGGTACCAGTACTAATCTAGGGGCCTGCGGACTCGCGCCGACTGTCGACAGATTCTGGTATCGACTGGATTTTACCGCGAGCATTAGCGACAGAATGTAGTCTTAAATTCGTGCGGTAATTGCCATTAAATAAGATGACAAAATACCGCCTCAGACCCTTGACTTTCCCGTTGACTCTTGGTGTACTAATCGTACAAGCAGAACCAAGTTGTTCTATTTGATAGGCAGACACTTTGCCTTGCGTTCTTCGATCGCGAGGCCTGAGGTTCGGGGGTAGGAGTGCTTTTGTCGGCAACATGACAGCACCACTCCTTTATTTTTGTCATTTTAGAGTCATTAAAATGAGTGCTTAAGACTCCCCTGACTCGGACCAGCAGTAGGATTTTCACGGAGACCCGTTGCCTTGCAGCAACAAATTTGGTACTAATACGTATAGTACCTTTGTGGTACCACGGCGTTCGTCTCGCGGCAGACCTTCGGAGGCTGATCAATCGCTGGCCGGACATGGAATTCAACGCAGCGCACATGGCAGCGCGGGTGGCCCGCTAGTGGGGACACCAGAGTCAGACCCATTCCACGGTTCCACGCCGTCCGGAGATAGGGTCCCCCCGAAAGGCTGCCATGGAGGACGCCAGTAGACTTCCACAAAAGGAGGAAGGTTGTATGATTTCGGCTCAACATGCCATGCCTTCGGACACGCGAGAGCGCGACCATATCGCCCTGGAGGGTGGCCAAGTGCAGTTCGGCAAGCAGGAAACCCGCAAGAAGGACCATGTCGCACCTTGCGATCAATGCGGCGGCGAAGTACACCGCAGTCGGCGTCGATCCTTCATCAGTTACGCACTTTCGTGCTTTTCCGTGTACCCATACCGATGCAACCAGTGCAAGGCGAGGCTGCTCAGAATCCGCTGGGAGCAAACGGCGGTTCTAGCAACGCTCCTCTTGGCGGGTATCGGAGCGGTAGTTGCGACCAACGCGAAGGTTACCGCGCAGACATGGGCGAGGGAACATTCCGGCAAGCAGCAGGAGTTGCTGGCGGCTCGGGATACGTCGGATTTTTCCGTTCTAGGCAACCAAGAGGTGGTAGCTTTGGCACAAGCCGAACTCAGCCCGGAAGTCATCACACGGCTGGTACGCACAACCCCGCACACCTTCACGGTGGACGCCCAATCCCTAATCGCACTGAAGAAGGCGGGCACCCCCGACGACGTAATCGCCGCGATGGTGGAAGTCACCCCTGTTGGCCGAAAGCACTCCAACCCTGCAGTGGAGCGCTTCGCGCCTGTTCCAACCAACACTCTGCCTGTTGCATTGGCTCCTTTCGAGCCATCGCCCCAGACGATGCCGCCGGCCCGCAACTCAAGGGACATCTTTCCGTCGATGTACCTCGACCAAACCGCCCAGGCCCAGAAAACCGGGAAATAGGCCTAGAACCGATCCCGGCTCTCCATATTCGCCTCAACTTCGGACCTCGTCAACCACGCGGTCCGAAGTTGTTTTTTCGCCAGCAGCGGCAACTGGTCCTTGGCATGCGGCGATCCCGGCTGCGAGGAATTGCCGTAAGTCATCAGAACACGGGCCCGGACCGGGCTTCCGAACTCAACTGCGGAAATCCATGTTTCGCCATGGGTCTGGGAACGGGTCTTGCCATGGGCGTCGCCAAAGGTGATCACCCGGAAGATCCCCAGATTCCCGAACCCGCCATTACCCGGCAGGTCGAGTCCGGCAAACTGGAACCGCATCACATCACCCCAGGGAACATCCAGTGATCCATAGAGCTTTACGGTCTCGGTGGCTGCAGCGTCCAACTGCTGGGCAGCCTTTTCCGGATCTTTCATACCCCGGGGCGTGGTCAGCGGCGACTTCAAATCATATTGGACCGCAAAGCCGGCCTGCGAACCCAGTGCAGGACCCATGAACTGCATCGCCCACTGGTGAAACAGAACGGCACCCCGGCTATCGGCCTCGGCCTGACGATCCCATTTCTGCAGGACCGCGGCAGCTTGTTTCGCCAACGGCGTACCGAATTTGTTCGCCGCCTCCACCAGGTCCGGCAGAATCCGGTCAGCCATCTCGGCCCGTGTCGAGTGCTTCAGAGCGATGAAATCTTCGTAGCTTACCTTCGGATTTTCGTACAGCATCCGCAGGGAACGTTCGGCTCGGAACGAAATGGTCCTTGGAGCGATGTAGGGCGCATATTTTTCGGGATCGAGCGATGTGGGCCAGGAGGCGTTCCAAGGTGGATCGTTCGTGTTCTGGACATAGCCGGACGGCGGATCGATCGACTTGGGCAGCTCGGCATAAGACAGGTAGCTGTCCCAAAACGTTTCCGAGGTATCGCCGGGAACGACCCCAGCCCAGAAGCGTAGGTCGCCCTTCTTTCGTCTGGGTACAGTGCCATTCAGAAGGTACTCGATGTGGCCGTCGCGGTCGGCGTAGATGATATTGAAACACGGCACTTCGAGGCGCGACACCGCCTTCTCGAACTCCTGAAAGTTGTGGGCCGTCGCCATTTGCCAGTACTGCTCCAGCAAAAACGGCTTGTCGAGGGCGGCCACACGCATGGCAATTGGTGCCCCGTCCTGCTGCTTGATGATGGGGCCATGGATCGTGCTGGTAACCGGCAGCGTTTCCGACTTCAAGGTACCGTCGGACTGCCGGATCTTCAATTCGTGGCTGGCGTGCTCGAACGGCAGAACCTTGCCGTCGTACAGGTAACCATCCCCCTGCTTGACAATCTTGTAGAGGTCCACGGCGTCCAGATTGTTGACGGTCTGGTTGAACCCCCCATACTCGCTGAAGACGAAACGGAGCACTGGGAACCCAACTTGGCTGGCACCGTAGAGGCTGATACCGGGCGCGGTGAGCTGAATTTCGTAGTAGGTCTGCCATCCGCCCCACCCCAAATGCGGATTTCCGAGGAGCAAGCTCTTCCCATTGGCAGTATGGCCGGGAGCAACGGCCCATCCATTGGACCCAACGGCCTCCGGGGTCTCCAGCAGACTGGCGACCGTCACCGGGGGACCCGCACCGGCCAAACGCTGCGACGCGATGTAGGTATACTGCACAATCCGGTGAACGTGCTGGATCGGGTCCAGGGCTGAAACCGGCAGGACGCGCTTCGATTCGGCCGAGAGCGCCTCCGGGTGCTTGGCCGCGTAGTCGTTGATGCCCTTGGCGAAAGCCTCCAGGTAGCTGCGGAATTCGGGAGTCTGTCGCTTCAACCAAACCTCCGAGCGCTGCGGCACCGAGTTGGTCCAAACCCACTTGTCCCCCTCCAGATTCGCCGGTCCAAAGTATTCCGCAGCCCGACCCCGCGATTCCCCGTACAAATGGAGCAGGAGGTTGGCGTGGCTCTGCGCCTGCGCATAGCCGTAGCCATAGAAAAGGTCCGGCGTGGACTTCGCGTAGACATGCGCTACGCCGAACTTGTCCCAGACAATTTCAGTGCCCTTTTGGGGAGAGGCAGCCACCAACATCCCGCAAAACGCCAAACTGGCGGCCAAAGACCTGTACATCGGAAGACTCCTTTGGAATGGATTCGAGCCGACGTGGCGCGCTGGTACGGGCAAGGCGTGGACAGGAGCCTGCCGGGTCCAGAATAGCAGTTTCCGCAAGGAAACCATGTAAAGATTTCTTGATGACGACGGAAGATTATGCTACCATTCGATAGGTACTAGTACCTATCTGGAGAGTTTGCCCATGCTCTGCCCCGATTGCAACGGAAAATTGACGGAAACACGCAAGCGCACGATCATCAGTTTCGTTGTGGCCTGCCTGCGACGCCACACGTACCGATGCTTTTCCTGCAAGCGAAAGGTGGACAAACTGCAATTCACGACCACCGGAGCGCTTCCGGCCGACGCGCTCCGGCGTTCCTAACCCCCCGCCCTATTTCAAGTCACCGATTCGCTCCGGCATGTCCGCCAGAACGTAGCTCAAAACCGCCAAGGAAGCCACATTCAGCTGGAATTCGCGCGGCACAATCTTGTCAAAGCTGTCAGCGTTGGTGTGGTGCCAATCGAAATAATGCGTGCCCACCGTCTGGACTCCAAATCCCGGAACGCCGACCGCGAGCAACGGACTAATGTCTGAACCGCCGCCACCCGGCCGCATCTGTCCCGCCTCAATCTCCTCCAATAGCTTGCCGATTTCCACCGCACGCGCCATTGACGCCGCTGATGTGCCAGTTTGCCGCGGAGCTGCCGTCGGAGCCGTCCCCGGAGCTTGGCGCCGACCGAGTCCGCCGCCCTCGCCACCCCCGCCAAATCCGAAACCCAAGGGCTTTTCCGCGCCACCATCCATCTCAATCGCGGCAACGTGGTTCTTAACTGCATCGCCGACCATTTCGCGGTAGGCACGACCGCCAGCCCCGCCATTTTCCTCGTTCACCCAGAACACCACCCGGATGGTGCGGCGGGGCTTCAAGCCCAGCTTCTTGATCAGCGCGACAGCTTGGAAGGTAGCCATTATGCCGCTGCCATCATCATTTGCGCCCTGGCCGATATCCCAGGAATCGATGTGGCCGCCCAGCACGACCACCTCCTCCGGCTTCTCGCTGCCCCGGATTTCGCCCATCACGTTGTGCGAGGGAGCATCAGCATCCTGGTGCGCTTCCATCGCCAAGCGGACGCGCACCGGTGTGCCGCCCTTCAGCAGCCGCTCGATCATGGCCGCATCCTCCACGCTGACAGCCGCAGCGGGAATTTTGGGGGCATCGGCTGAATAGGCCAGCGCGCCCGTATGGGGTGTTTGCAGGCTGGTGCCCGTCATCGAACGCACCAAAACCGCAGCCGCACCCAGCTGCGCCGCACGTGAAGCGCCGGAACTGCGGTACATTACGGTCTGGCCGTACCCCTCCCAAGTCGGATTAAACAGCACAATCTTCCCGGCAACCTTGTCCTTACCCAGCGCCGCCAGCTGCTCAAACGTATTCACCGCAATGACGTCGGCTGTGATGCCGGCAGCCGGCGTACCCACGCTCATCCCCAAACCCAGCATCGAGAGCGGCTTCTGCACCGGCGCAACCAGCGTGGCCGATTCCCTGCCCCGAACCCACTTCGGGACCATTACCGGCGGTGTCTGCACATTTTCGAGCCCCGCCTTGCGCATCTCGGCCGCAGCCCATTCGATGGCGCGTTCGAGGGACTCTGAACCGCTCACGCGGTTCCCGATGCGGTCGCAAAGGTACTGCAGACGTTGGAGTCCTTCCTGGTCCGCAAGGGCTGCGGCAATCAGTTTGCGGGAGAGCTCCCGGTAGGTATCAACAATCTTGGACGGGGGAACTTGCTGGGGAGAAGCGGCGACGAGGGCGCCCGCCACGAAAAGGAGCGGAAGCATTTTGACCATTCGCTGACGATAGCACGAGCGCTCTAGAACTCCACGCGGTCGTAAAGCGAGTCTAGCCGAAGGCGGCATCCGACGGACTTCAGCTCGATCCAGTCGTCCCCGGAGGTGAACTCGCGCAAAATCCAGGTGCCGTCCGACTGCCGCACCAAAAGTTCCGCGTTGACCGAGTCCTGCGCCACAAGGAGGTATTCCTCAAACGATGGCAAGGAGCGGTAGAGATCGAACTTTGCGCTGCGGTCGTAGTTCTTCGTGGAAGGGGAGAGGACTTCGATGATCGCCGTGGCATCCGTGATCGTGTCCCGCCGGTCGTCGAGAAAGCGCGGAACACCGCAAAAGATCACAAGATCGGGGTAGGTGAACTGGCGGAAGCGCGAGATGAACAGGCGCAGATCATTGGCGGCAACCTCGCAATCCCGGCCCTTCAACTGGCCACCCACCTCCTGAATCAAGTTCCGTACGATACGGGCATGGTTCAAGGTGCCCCCGGACATGGCAAACATCTGGCCGTCGGCGTATTCGCTGCGGAACTCGGCTCCACGTTCCGCCTTCAGGTATTGATCGATCGAAACGAACGGTAGAGGCACTGTCGACATCGCACCTCCCAGTTTATTACTCCCGCCGGGGAAGTTTTGCTATGATCGTTAGCGTCCGATACCAACCCGCCCGTACGTTCGTTCCATGGAACCAGCCAGCCGCATCCTCGCAGCACATTTCGTCTCCGGCGGTTCCGGCGGGGACCTGATCGGTCGCGACCGCCTGGCCTGCGCCGCGTGGAAGAAGGCAGTTGGCGCGCGCTTGGCTAGGGTCACCCGCGCCCAAAAGCTGGTGCGCGACCGCTTGGTGGTCGAAGTCGACGACGAACTTTGGCGCGACAACCTCTGGAGCCTGCGCGGGCAAATCCTGCACAATTTGGAGAAGGCGATCGGCCCGGGAATCGTCGGGCACTTGGAGTTCCGAGTTATGCCCCCCCGCCGCGAACCCCAGCGCGAAATAGCGCTGCCCGGCGTACCGCGCGACGAGGCACTCGACATTGAGGACGTGGGCATGCGCCGCATCTACCGCAATTCCCGACGGCGCCAAACAGCCTAGCGCTCTCCCCACAACTCCAGTTGCGACAATGGAGGTTCAAGATGCTGACTGAAAAAGACGTCCGATACGTCGCCAACCTGGCCAACCTCACCCTATCAGCCGACGAGATGACTCGGATGGCACACGATCTTGCCGGAATCCTCGGTCAAATGGACGTCCTTTCGAAGGTCGACACCTCCGGCATCGCCCCCATGTCCCAAGTTCTTTTCGAAGATGCGGATGAAACCGCATCCTTGCGCGCGGATGTCGAGCGCGAGCCGCTCGGAAGCGACTTGGCCGTTGCCAACGCCACCATCACCTCCGGTGGCTACTACAAGGTGCCGAGGGTTATCGAAAAGTGAGCGGAGCAAAGATCAGGGGACAAAGATGAGCATCGCCAAAACCATTGCCGAAATCCAGGCTGGACTCCGGTCGCGCCAATTCACCGCCGCCGAACTCGCCCGCGAGGCCATCGCCGACGCCGAACGCCAAAACCCCGCCACCAACGCATTCCTCACATTTTCCCCGGAGCGGGCGCTCGCCGTGGCTGAGCGTGTGGACGCGCAAATCGCCGCCGGAACAGAACTGGGCCCGCTCGCAGGCATTCCCGTAGCCGTCAAGGACGTGATCGTCACCAAGGGTCTGAAGACGACGTGCGGCTCGCGGATGCTGGAAAACTACATCCCGCCCTACGACGCCACCGCCATTGAACGGTTGGAATCCGCTGGCGGCATGATCATCGGTAAAGTCAATTGCGACGAGTTCGCCATGGGATCGTCGAACGAGAACAGCGCGTTCGGGGTTGTCCGGAATCCGGTGGATCTGGAGCGCGTCCCGGGCGGTTCGAGCGGCGGCTCGGCCGCAGCGGTCGCGCAGGGCTCGGTTCCCGTTTCGCTTGGATCGGACACCGGTGGTTCCGTCCGTCAACCTGCATCCTTCTGCGGCATCGTCGGCGTTACCCCTACCTATGGCCGCGTTTCGCGCTACGGCCTCGTCGCGTTTGCAAGCTCGCTCGACCACATCGGCCCCTTTGCAAACAATGTTTCCGACGCCGCCGCCCTGCTCCAAGTCATCGCCGGACAGGACCGGATGGACGCAACATCCGCACCTGTTGCCGTGCCCGACTACCTGGCGGCACTGCGGAACACGGACGTGCGCGGCATGAAAATCGGCGTGCCCGTGGAATACATGAAGCAGGCCACAGGCGACACGGCCGACCGCATCCACGAATCGATCGCGGCCTTGCGGACTCTCGGCTGCGACGTCCGCGACATCAGTCTTCCAAACACCGAATACGCCATCGCCACCTACTACATCGTCTGCACGGCGGAAGCCTCGGCCAATCTTGCGCGTTACGACGGCGTCCGCTACACCGCGCGCTCCGCCAACGCATCGACCCTGCACGACATGTACGCCAACACCCGCGGCGAGTTCTTCGGGCCGGAAGTCAAACGCCGCATCATGCTCGGCACCTACGTGCTGAGCCACGGCTACTACGACGCCTACTACAAGAAAGCCCAGCAGGTCCGTGCCATGATCACGCGCGACTTTACACAGGCGTTCGAGGAAGTGGACGCCATCGTGGCCCCGGTGTCCCCCTTCCCCGCCTTCAAGATCGGCGAAAAGGTCGACGATCCGGTCGCCATGTACCTTTCCGACATCTACACAATCACTGGCAGCCTCGCCGGCATCCCCTGTATGAGCGTCCCCTGCGGAAATACGTCCGAGGGACTCCCGGTGGGGCTCCAAATTCTTTGCGGGCACTTCCAGGAGGAGCGGATGTTCCGCCTCGCCCGCGCCTTCGAACAGCAACGCGGATTCTAAACGACTACAATTAAGAAGAACAACATGGCATTCACACTCCCCGCCCTCCCCTACGCGCACAGCGCCCTGGAGCCCTTCATCGATACCAAAACGATGGAGATCCACCACGGCAAGCACCACAACGCCTATGTCACGAACCTCAACAACGCCTTGAACTCGGCTCCCGAACTGGCCGACAAGTCGCTGGAGGAACTGCTGGCCGACAACCTCGCCATCGTTCCGGACGCCATCAAGACCGCAGTCCGCAACAATGGCGGCGGCCATATGAACCACTCCGCGTTCTGGACCATGCTGGCACCCGCCGCTGAATCCGGCGCACCGTCGGAAGCCCTGGCAGCGGACATCGCGGCCACTTTCGGCAGCTTCGACGAATTCAAGGCCAAGTTCAACGCCGCCGCCACCACCCGCTTCGGCTCCGGCTGGGCATGGCTGGTGAAAAACAACGGCAAGTTGGAAGTCACCTCCACCCCCAACCAGGACAACCCGTTCATGGAAGGCAAGACCATCCTGCTCGGCCTCGACGTTTGGGAGCACGCCTACTACCTGAACTACCAGAACCGCCGCCCGGACTACATCGGCGCATTCTGGAGCATCGTCAACTGGGCCGAAGTCAACGCCCGTTACGCCGCATAGTACGTGCCGCTCCGAAAGGGCCCGGTTGCCGAGAGGCAGCCGGCCCTTTTCAGTTGGTGGCGGAGAAGAGCATAAGATGGTTCCAAATGCTGCGTCGAACCGTTCTACTTAGCCCGTTGATCCCGCTAGCAGCGCCCTTCGCTGCTGCCGCCACCACCACCCGGTGGTCCGCCGAAAAGGCCAACACCTGGTACAAGAAGCAGCCATGGCTGGTGGGCTCCAACTACATCCCCGCAAACGCCATCAACCAACTGGAAATGTGGCAGGCCGAGACCTTCGACCCCAAGCGCATAGATTTGGAACTAGGCTGGGCCGAATCGCTCGGCATGAACACCATGCGGGTTTTCCTCCACGACCTCCCGTGGCAGCAGGACGCCTCCGGCTTCCGCAAGCGTATTGATGATTTCCTCGCCATCGCCGCCCGGCACCACATCCGTCCGATGCTCGTCCTCTTCGATTCCTGTTGGGATCCGGAACCCAAACTAGGCAAGCAACATGCACCGACCCCCGGCGTCCACAATTCCGGCTGGGTCCAGGGACCGGGCATGGCCGCGCTCAAGGACCCGGCCCAGGAACCCCGCCTCAAGGCCTACGTGAAGGGTGTAGTGGGTGCCTTCGCCAAGGACAAGCGAATTCTGGCATGGGACATCTGGAACGAGCCCGACAACTTGAACACCTCCAGCTACGGTGCCCGCGAGCCCAAGGACAAGGTCGCGCTGATGCTCCGCCTCCTCCCCAAGGCATTTGCGTGGGCGCGCGAGGCAAAGGCCTCCCAACCACTCACCAGCGGTGTCTGGCACGGGGACTGGTCGTCCCATGAGGCTCTGGGCGAAACGGGAAGGATGCAGATCGACCTCTCCGACGTCGTTTCCTTCCACAGCTACGACAAGCCCGAGGAATTCGAAAAGCGCATCGGCTGGCTGCTCCGCCAAGGCCGGCCGGTCCTGTGCACCGAATACATGGCGCGCGGCAACGGGAGCACCTTCCAAGGCTCCCTCCCGATTGCCAAAAAGCACAAGGTCGCGGCGATCAACTGGGGCTTTGTGGCGGGCCGCACCCAGACCTACCTGCCTTGGGATTCCTGGCGGCAACCTTATGTGGACCGCGAGCCAGCCGTCTGGTTCCACGAGGTCTTCCGCACCGACGGCCAACCGTACCAGGCCGAGGAGACGAAGCTGATCCGGGAACTGACCAAGGGCTCGGGTAAATAGAAAAAGGGGGAGGCCGAAGCCTCCCCCTTTGTCATTCGGAGAACCCGAAAGTTTAGTACTTGCCGCAATCCTTCCAGCCAGCCTTGGAGGCATCGATGGTGACCGAAGCCTTCGCAGTGGCCTTGAGAACCGTGGTTCCAACCTTCACCGTCGCCGTGGCGGTGTTGGTGGCAACCGAGCTGGTCGGGTGCAGTTCACGAGCGTCGCAACCATACCACTTGGACGGGTAGTTGTGGATGACGGGGATTTTCACGCCGCCAAAGCCGTTGCTGCCGCAGACCGAAGTATCAACCGTGACCTTGTAGCCGTGGCCGAAATCCCAATCCTTCGCGCTGGTGGAGGGCGAATTCGTGGTCGCCGTGTGGTACTTGGACTGGCGGTTCAAGTTGCGGGAGAGGCTGGTCTCGACAGACAGCACCTTGGTCTTGTCGCCGGTGTAGACACCGCCGCCGCCGCCCGTGACGCCGAGTGTACCGTAGCCGGACCGGAACTTCGAGGTCGGGCTGACATAGTCGCAACGGAAGCCGAGCTTCACGTTGCCGGACTTGTCGAGGACTTGGAAGTCCGCCGAATCGTTGCTGGCCACGTCCGCGAACTTGTGGCCTCTCCAGCCCCAGTCGGAGCTGGAGCTGCTTCCGAAGCTGTTGTCGGTCAGCTGCTTGTCTTCGTGGTACTCAAACTGCAGCTTGCCATTGCCAGCGTCCTTGCAGGTCAAAGTTCCGCCGGGCAGATTGTCGTCGTGATCATCGTCGTCGCGGTCATTGCCGCCCCAGCCATTCCAGTTCCAATTGATTCCCCAGTCGTCGGTTTGCTTGGCCGATTCCTTCACCGGCGGATAGATGGTCGCCGTGAGGGTTGCGGATGCGCCGGGGGCGAGGCTGGCGATGGTGCCAACCGTAAAGTCGTCTTTGGCAACGGTCGGGGTGGCGTTGTCGTCAGTCACAACGATGCCGGTCAGGGCAACGGTGCCGGTATTCTTCACAACGTAGGTGTAGGTGACCTTTTGGAACGGGTTGACCTTGGTCGGGTAGGCCGACTTGGTCATCGAGAGGCTCGGGGTACCAGTCCCGCCGCCGCCCTGGCCGCCAGTGGTCGGGCACATGACTTCCAAGATCAGGTTTTGCAACTGGGTGGCACCCGCCGTGGCGTTCGCCGCGATCGGGGAAGCGCTGAAGGCGTAGTAGATGCCGATGACGCCGCCTGCTGGCGGGCAATACGCCGGATTGGCCTTCGCGGAGGCGGCCAAGGCTGTCGCGGTGGCGGACGGGGTGCCGCCGGTCTGGCCAGTGATAATCAGCCAGATCGCGTCCTGCACATCCTGCACCGTGCCTTGCTTGTTGTTCAGGATGTAGTTCACCATGTTCCAAGTGTTGCCGGGAACAATCGGGCTGTAGAGCGACGCGAAATTCGAGGCGTAGGTCGAATAGAGAGGTGCGGCGCTGGTCAGCTGCTGCAGTGTGGAGTTGTACCACGCTCCGCACCAGGCTGCGTAGGCTTGGTTGGCGACACTGAAGCCGGTGCCGACACCCTGGAGGGTGGTGGTGAAATAGCCGTTGCCGGTGGCCTTGGCATCGTCGGTGCTGGCGTTGAAGTTGATCAGGGAGCCGGGGGCCGTTACGCCACCGGTCGGCAGCGTGATGCTGCTGACGCAGGTGGTGCAGCCACCCTGCTGGGTGACGGTCGGAACCGGAACCTCAAGCAGTACGTTCTGGAGTTGACCTGCGGCAGTCGTGATGTCTTTCGCGAGGGGGTTGGGGCCGAAAGCATACAGAACGGCTAAGACGCCGCCCGCGTTCGGGATGTAGCTCTTCTGCGCAGCAGCCGCGGTCGCCATGGCTTGCGCCGTCGTGGAGGCGGGTGTGTCCGTGTTGCCGGTCATGATCAGCCAGATGGCGTCCTGCACATCCTGGACCGTACCCTGCTTGTTGTTGAGCACCCAGTTGACCATATTCATGGTGTTGCCGGAAACAATCGGGTTGTACCCGGACGGGAACGAGCTGGAATAGGTGTTGTACATCGCCGCGCCCGGCGCGGTGAGCTGCTGCAGGGTGGAATTGTGCCAGGCTCCGCACCAAGCGGCATACGCTTGATTCGTGATGGTGGTGCCTGCGGCAACGCCTTGCGGGTTAATCGTGAAATAACCGTTGCCAGTATTGGCCAAATCGGTAGATGCGTTGAAATTGATTAGGGCCGAGCCCAGTAGCACATTTCCGCTCGGCACCGTGACCGCATTGACGCAGTTCAGGCATTGGGCGGACGCGGTCGTGGTGCCAAAGGTGGCCAGTAGCAGGGCGGCGGCGGGGAGGGTGAGCGCCGCGAAGTTCCGTGTCATCTTAGTCAAGTTTCTTTCCTTTTGGTGCGTATGGTTCTCTCGTCGGCGGGAACATCTTTCCAGAATTGTTATCGGAGGAATTGATTCTGATTCCCAAAATGATGCGCCCGTCAAAGGGTCCTAAACGTGTCCGACATCGTTGATGCTAACACTTGCGGAGGGGCAAATATAGTCTCTATTTGAAGCTGCCGTACCAGTACCTCATACAAAGGTCGAGCCACCCCGGTCTGGTTTTAGGCAGTATTTCCGACGGGGGAAAGGTGATCGGAAATGGGACGGAGCAAAGCTTCAAACACTACCTCGAAATCCTGGCTGCAAACAGTGCCTTGGACGCGGAAAGGCCCGCCCGGCGTGAACCGGGCGGGCCTCGTTACAAACCAGACCAATGGAGGTTAGGCGCGCTTGGAGTTCCGGTACCGACGGGCACCGAACGCGGCCAACGAGCCACCGAGAAGGAGCAGCGCCGAAGAAGGCTCTGGAGTTGCCACAGAAGTCCCGGCAATTCCACTCACGGTGAACTGGTTGTTCAAGGTTTTGGACTGTTGGGCACCGGTTGTTGCGTTGATGCGGGCCGAAATTGTATCGAGCGTCAAGTTGGCGGTGGTGCCGGACGCGATGGTCCCAGAGAAGTTCACCAAGAACTGAAACTGGGTACTTGCACTCAAGATGCCGACAAACGAGCCGACACCATCCCCGGCAGTACCGACCGCAGCCGGCTTCAGCAAATTGGTTGCAGGCGCAACGTCTGTTGTATAGGTCGCCGTAGTGCCGTTGGCGACC
>CAITMP010000026.1 GCA_903893525.1 uncultured Acidobacteriia bacterium
AACGGTGTCGACAACTTTTGGACCGGCTGGGGTTTGATGGGTGAAGACCGACTGCGGGATGATGGCGGTGGTTTTCCCGACAGCCGTTGCGGGAAGGGCTTGGCGGAAGCGCACTGCGGAGAAATGCTTTCGGAGGGTGGGCAGCGGGCCAGAAGCCCGAGGATCTGCGGGGTCCACCCCGAATTGGCGTTTGATCTGCGCGGCGAGGGCACCCTTGAGCGTGCCACCGGTAATCGTGGTGCCGGAATGGAAGATATTCGCTGCGGAACCACGCTCGGTGAGGCAGAGCGGGAATGAGGTGTGGAGCTGCAAAACCACGGAGGATTCGTCGCCGTCGATGGCGCTCCAGTCGCAGGAGGACTTCGGCGAACCCTTCTTGGCTGCCACGGGAACAGGCTGGACGCTGACCTTCTGGATGCGCCCGAAGCCGATGGCGCGGTTGGCTCCGAGGGTCGTGGTGGCTCGGAGGGCGGCGTCGAGTGCTTGTCGGAATTTGGCTGCCTCCGTGTCGGGGCCGTCGAAGTTGGCTACGCCGGAGAAGGCGACGGGAGTGTCTGGGAGGAATGGGGATTCCAGTACCTGGAGCATGCCCTCTTCGGCACAACCCTTGGTCGGATGGATGGAAATGCGGGTGCGGAGGCGTTGGGATTTGGCCTCGGCGGAAGTGAGGGTGAAGTCGTTGAAGCGGACCCGGCCGGGGCTGGGAGTGAAGGTCTGGTGGGCGGCGGTGTCGACGGGACGGGCGGCGTCCGCAGTGCCTTGGCCGAACCAATCTTGGATTTCGGATTTCGAGGGGACACCGGGGGCGGCAAGACCCCAGCTCTCCAGCCAAGTCCAAGCTTCGCGGACCTTGCCTTTGATCAGGGTACCCGGAATGTAGAGGTTGCCGTTGTGGTCGCGGGCGCAGGGGGTGTCCACACCGTATTCACCGGAGGAGGTGGCCTTGGTTTGGAACGGGGCAATGAGGGTGAGATCGATTTGGAATTTGTGGTGGCTCATTGGGGGCTCCCGGATGTGCTGGCGGTTGCGGGCGTGATGACGTAGTCCCAGAGTTCGAGGAGGTGAATCCATGCGGCCCTGGAGTCCATACCCAGAGCGTTGGCGAGACCATCCAAGTACGCAGTGGCGTTGGCGTCGCGTTTTTTTGACTTAGCCACAAGGATAACGGCTTGATCGCCGGCCTCCTTGATGAGATCGCGGTCCCGGCACAGAAGTTGGACCAGATGATGGAGTTCGCCCTTCGGGACGCATCCCTTTAGCCTGAGGATGTTCTCACGGATTTTGTCCATGTTGTTACCGGGCAGGCAGTAGAAGTCCTTGCCGAGATCCCTGGGGATGCGGGCGAGACGGGCGGTGCCAGCGTCTTCGCCCAAATGGTCGAAGCTTTCGAGAACTTGGTAGGTGAAGGTGTTCACCTGGCCTTTCTCTTTCGGCCAGTCGGCAAGGTTTCTGGCCAATTGGATCACACGCTGAATGGGGGCGTCATGGTGGCAGAAAACGATGGCCGCTCCGTGGGTGAGCGGGTAATTTCCCGCGTAGCAGTCGGTGGTGAGGACGGTACGCCCTTCGATTTCCCAAGGGCCGAGACGTCCGTAGTGGGTGAAGAATTCGTTCATCCACCACCAGCCGAGCCAGGCGGGAACAGCCCAGATGATCTCGTCCGCACCCCAGAGAAGTGTTTCGACGCGGAGGACAGCGTCGTCCTGGGTGTCGAAGACCTTATTCTGGGTGTCGAAGACCTTATTGAGGATGTGGTGGAGGACCGAACGCTGGTTGGCTCTCACGACGCGGGAGCGGTTGCCGAGTTCGTCACGATCGTTGCAGACGAACAGGCCGGAGAACTTGTTCCCGTCGAGGTAGATCAGGGCCATCTTGTGGTGGAGATTGCCCATGTCTTGGTTCGTATTGTTCGTCAGTTCTTCGAGGTCGTGGGTATAGTTCCAGTCTGCCGGTACACCCGCTTCCCGGTGGTAAAACCGCTGCTTTTGCCGCTTGCCGTCTTTTCGGCGGAGCTTGGTGGCAGCACTTACGGGGTCGCGCGCGCCATGCGGTTCAGCTTTGTTGGGTTCGGTTTCCGACGCCGGGCGTACACGGTCGTAGATGCAAATCCGATCCTCGTCCAACGCTGTGGGGTAGACGAGTGTGGGGGACTGCATCTGGCTCCACCGGATCTGGGATTGAACGTTGGTGCTGGCGTCGGCGAAGCCGTTGGAGATTTCAGATGCCTCCACCAGAATGGTTGCGTCCCGGAGTGCTGGCTTGTTCGAGATCCATTGGCGGATGGACGCTTTGATGGTGTCGGCGTCACCGGATTCGGCATGGAACAGACCGATGGAGCCGGCGGTGAAAACTTTGGTCAAGCCGCATTGCGCGCCGAGGGCGGTTTCCAGATCGGCTGCCATGTCCAGGAGGAGAAGTCC
>CAITMP010000027.1 GCA_903893525.1 uncultured Acidobacteriia bacterium
CAATTCGGAGGCCATCATCAAGAATCATTATCAGGGCGGGGTGACGAGGGATGATACGACGAAGTTTTATGCCTTGAAACCGCGCAAAGGCGGTGACATGTGAAACCGAAGAAGGCTTGCTTTGGCTCAGAGGAGGAAATGGCGGCGTCCCTGTGGTGGTGGCGACATAGCCGCTTTGCGAGGCCCCGCCAGCCGTGGGAGCCGCTCACGCCATACACGCCGAATGAGGCGGAGTGGCGTAATTGGAAGTCCGATGGGATGGAGCGGGTCGCTCGCGGGTGGGAGTTGATTCGCCGGGTCTTTCCGGATCTGCAATGGGTACCATTCTACGATCTGGATGGTGCGATGATGGTGAATTTGAGAGCTCGGATTATTCCGCACGAGGAGCGCCACCAATATGCCACCATGATTACAACGGCGGCGAATCCGAAAGGCTGGACAGAACCAGGCCCAGAAGGATATCGCGTGAACCTTCGACAAACCAAAGGCGCTCTACGAGCGCATTACTTGCTAACATTTTTACCCACCGCAAAGGAGCTTAACGAGGCTCTGGCAAGCCCTCTGCCTCCTGAAGAGTCGATGGCAACGCTAAAGGCAAAGCAGACGCAGAGGCGCCGGGACTCACCGCCGATTGTCGAACACCTTCGGTGGGTGGAGGCTCAGGCCAAGGCCCAAGGATCGACGTTGCCGGAAGGAATGTCGGGCCAGCGCAATCGTCCGCTTTCATGGGCCTACGTCGAAGTCCTGGATATCGCCCGCTATTTTGTGACGCGCGACAACTTTTGGCGCAAGTTCTCGGGGGTGGAGCGCAAGACAAAGACCGCGGCCAAGAAGGCAGCCAAAGAGCTTTTGCCGGACTACAAAACGGCATTGGAAGACATGGCACGGTTAGGGATAACGAACGCGCCCAGGTCAGCCGAGGAGATAAGCCGCGACCGAAGAAGGATTTTGGGGACCTGGGTGCCGCCGAAAACCTATTGGTAACACCGCCGATCTGGCGCGGACGGGGGATTCCATGCGATTGCTAACGTATGGACTTACCTCCTTCTAATTCGGTTCGATTGGCAACGCTGGAAAAACTCGAAACAACGACGCTGCCGTTGTTTCTTAACCCGGTTCCCGGCCGGGACACTTTGCGGGCGTGGTTCGACGCTGCACGCATTCCACGCTTCAAAAGCAACCCGCTGGCGAAGCGGGGCGGCGGGCCAGTCTTCTACTCGGTCGCCGCGGTAGAGCAATACTTAAGGAGTCGCATTCTTCCTGGCTGACGAACCCTCCCCTCCGGTTGCTGGGCATAAAAAACCCGGCGGCGCTGATAACGCACACCGGGAGGGAATGAACCGCATGAAGATCGCTTCTTCAATATCTCCCCCCAGTCAATTTTACGATCCCCGCAGGATCGCGGAAAGCCTACTGGGAGGAGTTGAGTGGGAGGATGGGGTGATTGGGTATTGCCAGTGCCCCGGAGCCGCTTACCACACTGCCCCAAGCGGTGCGCGGGATTGTCGCGTGACTTTAGATGGCGTCCCCACAGCGCACTGCTTTCATGCTTCGTGCCGAGCCGCGATTGAGGCGTTGAATCATTCGCTGCGGTCCGCCATTGCCCGCGGGG
>CAITMP010000028.1 GCA_903893525.1 uncultured Acidobacteriia bacterium
GCGTGCGGAGGTCGGCGACCTCCGCGCAGGATGCCATCCTGCCCCACAACGGACACTGGGGAGCTGGCAGATAGTGGAGTAGCGGAGGTATTTTAGGGTGCAAACACTTATGCGGAAAGCGATTTTGTTGGTGGTGATAGCGACCTTCGCGTGCCAGGTGCCCCCTAGCCAGAACAACGCCAAACCTCGTGGTATCGAGGTCGAGGTGGTATCCCGGCGGCGGGCTTTGGTGATTGGCAACCGCAACTATTCGATGAAGCCGCTGCTGAATCCTGTCAACGATGCCAACAAGCTGGCCCAGGCGCTCCGGGAGACCGGCTTCACGGTCACGCTCGCCACCGATCTCAACCGCGAAGCCTTGGACGGCACCGTCGACAAGTTTGTCCAGTCGGTCCAGGAAGGGGATACGGCGCTGTTCTTCTTCGCCGGGCATGGTATCGAGGTGAAGGGGCAGAATTTCCTGCTGCCGACCAACTTCTCGGCCAAGGTCGAGACCCAGGTCAAGTACCAAGCCCTGAACGCCGCTGAATTGCAGGACTTGCTCCAGGAGCGGAAGGCCCGCACCGTCATCCTGATCCTGGACGCCTGCCGCAACAACCCTTACCGTAGCTGGGGGCGGGACACCGGTGGCGGTCTGGCGGGCATGTCCGGTGCAGGCGTCTATGTGGCTTTCGCGGCCGCTCCGGGCAGGATGGCCGACGACAACCCGCTCGAAGAGAACGGGCGCTTCACGAAGCACCTTCTGGCTGCGCTGCGGGAACCGGGCCTCGGGATCGACGATGTTTTCAATCAGGTCCGGTCGGGTGTCGCACAGGAGACGGGCGGAGACCAAGTGCCGTTTTCGAATAGCGGGCTGCTGGGAAGGTTTGTGTTCCGCGAGGCGGCCCCGAGGGAGATCATTCCATCGACCCCGAAGCGGCCCGAGCCTGTCGTGGTTAGCCGGGCACCGTATGTCAATCCCAAGGACGGTCTGCAGTATGTTTGGATTGCGCCGGGGAGCTTTGTGATGGGGTGTTCGGATGGGGATGGCCAGTGCGACACGGACGAAAACCCGCACCGGGTGACGATCACGCGCGGGTTCCGCATCGGGGCCACGCCAGTGACGCAGGCGGCGTACCAGCGGGTGATTGGGACGAATCCGAGCTATTTCAAGGGGCCGAGGTTGCCTGTCGAGAGTGTGAGTTGGGACGATGCGCGGAAGTACTGCAGTGCGGTGGGGATGCGGTTGCCGACGGAGGCGGAGTGGGAATACGCGGCGCGTGCGGGGACAAGCGGGGCGCGGTACGGGGAGTTGGATGCGATTGCCTGGTATGACCAGAACAGCGGTTCGAAGACGCACGACGTGGGCACGAAGCAGCCGAACGCCTGGGGGCTGTACGACATGCTGGGGAACGTCTGGCAGTGGACGGCGGATTGGTACGGGCCGTATGCGGCGACAGCCGCGACGGACCCCGCAGGGGCTGCCAGCGGGGAGTACAGATCGCTCCGCGGCGGTTCCTGGTACAACGTTGCGTCGTATGCGCGCGCGTCCTGGCGTTTCTGGTACCGGCCGTCGATCCGTCTCCACGTCCTCGGGTTTCGGTGCGCCGGGGAGTGACTTTGCTTAATTCTTTTTTCTTTTTCCTTTACATGCTTCTATTATACCCTGTATGTAGGGTCGAAGGCCAGGGTTTTGTTGGCGGCGTTAGCCGCCTGGAATTTTTTTTTGGGGGATTGGGCGTTGAAAGTCATGGTTCCCAACAGGTGGTTCGGCGCTGGCGCGGCGCGGCATCCGGTTATTGCCGCCTAAAAGTGAATGTACCGGGCCATGGTGAACACTTTGTGCCGGGCACATGGTGGACACATCCAAGGGTAATAGGATATCAATTATCCCGTTGTTTGAGCTGTTAATATAGGTGCGACCGGGCGGAGGACAGGGCTCTGCGGGGA
>CAITMP010000029.1 GCA_903893525.1 uncultured Acidobacteriia bacterium
ATCCGCGCCGCCGAGGAAACGGAAAAAGCCGCCGCCGCCGCCGTCGCGCGCGCCGAGTCCTTCCAGACCGTCATCAACGCCCTCGTGAACGCCGAACTCCGGCCCGGAGTCGAGTCCTCCCGTTCCAAGGCCGAAGTCGCCGCCGCCAAGATACAACTTATCCAGTCCCGGCAGGCAATCGCCGTCGCCAAGGCCGCTCTCGCCCAATGGGTCGGAACGGACACCGAACTGGCCAAGTCCACCACCGACGCCCCGCCCGCGGCTTTGTCGCTCGCAAACCCCGAATCCAACCCCTTGGCAGCCGCCCAGCGTGCCGCAATCGAAGAAATCAAGGCCCGGTCCAAGACCCTCGATTTCGCCTACAAACCCAAAATCAACCTCGAAGGTTCCACCTACGCCCGAGGTACCGGAGTCCAACCTAATGGTCAGGGCAGCGGCGTCTTCAGCGGCCTCGGACCCAATATCCACAATTGGAGCCTGGGCGTGAACGTCTCCTTCGCCATCTCCGACCTCCCCGGCATCCGTGCCAAGCGCGACGCCGAGTCCCACCGCCAACTGGCCGACGAGGCGCGCTACAAACAGGTCGTCCGCGAACTCGACGGCCGCACCGCCCGAGCCAAAGCCATGCTCGACGGAGCCCGCCAAATTGCCGACCAGACCCCCATCGCCGTAGCCGCCGCCCGCGAAGCCGAATCCCAGGCCCGCGCCCGCTACCAAGCCGGACTCGGCACCATCACCGATGTCGCCGACACCCAGCGCCGCCTCACCCAAGCCGAAATCGACCACTCACTCGCCAAGCTCAACATCTGGCGCGGCCTCCTCGACCTCGCCATCTCCTCGGGCGACCTCGCCCCGTTCCTGAAAATCGCGGAGGGCCTCTAACATGCGCCTCGTACTTGCCGCCCTGCGCCGCCCCATCACCACCCTTGTCCTCATCCTCGTTCTGGCCGCAACCTCTTATATGGCCGTCCGCCGGATGAAGGCCGACATATTCCCCAATCTCGGCGCGCCCGCCATCTACGTCGCCCAGCCCTACAGCGGCATGGACCCCCAGCAGATGGAGGGCTACCTTACTTATTACTTCGAGTACCACTTCCTCTACATCACCGGCATCGAGCACGTCGAAAGCAAGAGCATCCAGGGTGCGGCCCTGATGAAGCTGGTCTTCCACGACGATGCCGACATGAGCCAGGCAATGGCCCAGGTCGTCGGCTACGTCAACCGCGCTCGATCCTTCATGCCGCCCGGCACCGTGCCGCCGTTCATCGTCCGCTATGACGCCGGTTCCGTTCCCGTCGGCCAACTCGTCTTCACCAGCCCGACCCGGGGCCCCGCGGAAATGCAGGACATCGCCCTCAACCGCGTCCGTCCGCTCTTTGCGACCCTTGAAGGCGTTTCCGCGCCTCCCCCGTTTGGCGGCAACCAAAAGACCATCGTCGTCCGCCTCAATCCCGAGCGCTTGGCAGCCTTCCATATGTCGCCCGAGGAGGCAATCGCCGCCGTCAACAAGGCCAGCATCGTCATGCCCTCCGGCGTCCTGCGCGAAGGAGACCTCACCCGCATCGTCTCCAACAACTCCGTCCTCACCGGCAACATGGACGACCTTGCCAACGCCCCCGTCCGCACCGGTTCCGGCCCCGCCGTCTACATCCGCGATATCGGCACAGTGGAAAACAGCACCGACATCCTTGTTGGATACGCGCACGTCAACGGCAACCGTACGGTCTACATCCCGGTCACCAAGCGCGCCGACGCCTCCACCCTCGACGTGATTGAGCGAGTGAAGAAGGCCCTTCCCGCCATGCGCGCCGTGGTTCCGGACGACGTGAAGATCGAGCTCGAATTCGACCAATCCCGTTTCGTGACTGGAGCCATCCGTTCCCTCGTCACTGAAAGCGCCCTCGGTGCACTACTGACGGCACTCATGGTCCTGCTGTTCCTACGCGATTGGCGGAGCGCCCTCATCGTCATCATCACCATTCCGTTCGCACTACTGGCCGCCGTTGTCCTCCTCTGGACCGCCGGGCAGACCCTCAACATCATGACGCTGGGCGGCTTGGCGCTCGCCGTCGGCGTCCTGGTTGACGAGGCCACAGTGGAAATCGAGAACATCCACGCCCACATGGACGCCGGAATGGGGCGGATGCGCGCCGTCGTGGAAGCCTGCCGGAAGACGGCGCTCCCGCGTCTTCTTTCCA
>CAITMP010000030.1 GCA_903893525.1 uncultured Acidobacteriia bacterium
CCGTTCCGCCGGTCGCAAACCACGTGCCACGGCACCGCGCAGATCAGGAAACATGCCAGAGGGGCGGGGGAGAGCCAATCCTTCAGCCGGCGCGGACCACCCGCCGGAATCGACAGCGCCAGAACCGGCGCAAACAGCACCAGCGGCACCAGGCTCTTCGCGAGCACCGCCAGCCCGAGGGCCGTCGCTGCCATCAATGTATTCCGTCTGCCCGGCGATAACGCCGCCAGCAAGGCTACATTGAATAGGACCGCCAGGGGAATGTCGGTAAGCGCCAGCCGACTATAGGCGATCCAGCCGGCGCTGGTGGCCAGACATGCGGTAGCCAGCGTCGCCACGCGCACATCCCACAGCCGTCGCAGACTCCACCAGTAAAACCACAAAAAGCCGAGTCCCACAACAGCCACGGGAGCGCGGGGGGCAGTCTCCGGACCCAATCCCAACTTGAACCCGATCGCTACCAGCCAATACAGCAACGGTGGCTTCTCGAACCATGGCACCCCGGACAGCCGGGGCGTGATCCAATCCCCGGATAGTGCCATCGCCCGTCCGATATCGGCATACCGGGGCTCGTCCACGCTCACCAAGCCCATCAAGGAAAGGTTGGAAAGGTAGAGAACCAGAAGCAGCAGAGCCGCTCCTGTGGCCGTTAATAGGCGCTTGGACACCAACCCTCCAGTATGACGCGGCTACGGTTTCCGGTAGACCCGCACGTAGTCCACTTCAAACACCGCCGGAAACGGAGTCGAATTGTCGGGGTACCTTGCCTGCAGTCCTCCCACAGCCAAATTCAGGGCGAGGCAGAGGGGTTGGCGCGGCACCCCCTCTGTCGCCCGGAACCGTTCCTTTCCGTCGATGAACCATACAATTTTCGCCTCGTCCCACTCCACCGCGAACGTATGGAAATCCTTCGAGAAATCCGGTCCCGGCCAAGCTCCGCTGAAAGACCGCTCGGTCTGCTCGTCCCCCCACCTGTTGGCGAACAATGCCCGCGTAGGTTCCGACCCGATTGCGTCGAACACGTCGATCGAAGGTGCCTCCCCTCCCGACAACGGAACCAGCCAGAACTTGGGCTCCAAACCCTTCCCGACCGGCATCCGGCAGCGGATCTCAAACTTCCCGTAAGTCTGCGCGAAAGCCCCCCAGGTCGCGGCGAAGCCCGAAGTGTACTCCCGCTCATGCCCGGCGTACCGCGCGCGTTCCTTTTTCGCTGCGATCCGCAGCATCCCATCGCTGACGGCAACGGCCTCCGGCACATAGGCGGCGACCTCCCTCGGACGCTCCCGCCCCCATGGATCGTGCGCCGTCCACTTCGGGAATTCCAGTTCCGTCCCGGTGAATTCCTCGGCAAACGTCAGGACCCAATTCGAGGGCACAGGCTTGGTCTGCGCCTCCAGAACTTGGGCGAACGCAATCAGGGCCAAAGCGATGGAATACAATTTCAACACTCGAATTCCCTGACGCACTGAACCCGCACACCCGTTGCGCTAATCTGATGGCAGCATGCGGATACTGGTTGTCGAAGACGAAAAGAAGATCGCCGATTTTCTCGGACGTGGCCTGCAGGGTGCCGGCTATGCCGTGGATGTTGCGCAGGACGGGACCCGTGCCCTCCAATTTACCCACGACACCGACTACGACTTGGTCATTCTCGACCTCATGCTCCCCGACATGGACGGTCTCAAGGTCCTCGAACGCATCCGCGCCCGCCGAACCGGCCCGCCAGTTCTCATTCTGAGTGCGCGCGGCCACGTCGATGACCGCGTCAAAGGTCTGGAACAGGGGGCCGACGACTACCTCACCAAGCCCTTCGCTTTCGTCGAACTCCTCGCCCGCGTCCGGGCCCTCCTTCGCCGCGGCCAGCCCACCCCGGAAC
>CAITMP010000031.1 GCA_903893525.1 uncultured Acidobacteriia bacterium
GTCGCCAGCCGACACTCCAGACTACCGGTCTGGAAAGGCGCACCCGAACACATCATCGGGATCGTGTTCTTCAAGGACATGCTGCGGCACTGGCACGAGCGCCGCGCGGCACGCCGTCTCGCCAAGACCCCGACGCCCTTCCAACTCCAGCGCCTGACCCATGCCGCGCTGATCGTGCCCGAAACCAAGCCCGTCGCCGAAATGCTGGAGGAATTCCGTCTCGGCCACACGCACATGGCCCTCGTGGTGGACGAATTCGGCACCGTAACCGGACTAGTGACCGTTGAGGACGTTCTCGAACAAATTGTGGGCGAAATCGAGGATGAATACGACGACCCGACTCCGCTGCCGAACGCTGTCGGCGGAGTGCTGGAAATTCCAGGGGCGACAACCGTACGGGATTTCGAGTCGAATTTCGACATTGAACTCCCCGCAAACGCGGGTTTCGAGACCCTCGCCGGCTACATGCTCTACCGGCTTGGCCATATTCCCAAGGTTGGGGAGTCGGTCCAATTCGACGGCCACAAGCTGACGGTGAGCGAAATGGACCGCAATCGGATCGCTGCTGTCAAAATGAGTAGAACACATGCTGGGAATTGACGCCAAAGCCGCCCGAGCCACCTGGACCGTTGCCGCCATCGCAGGTCTCGTAGGGGCCGTATACATGATCCGCAGCACGATTTTCGTGTTCGTGATCGCGCTGATGTTCGCCTACCTTTTATTTCCGTTGTTCGACACCATTGACAAATACCTTTCCCGCAGCGGAGCACGGGAATCGGCCCGGACCCAAGCGCTGGCGATTACCTACCTGATCGTGTTGGGGGTCTTGATCGCGTTCTCCGGCTATATCGGTGCCCAAGTGGGTGCCCAAGCCGCCCAACTGGCAAAACGGGTGAGCCGCCCGGATATTGCCGACGAGGTTCGGCAGTGGCGGGTGCTGAATTTCCCCGTCGGGCAGCAAATCACCCAGCACTATGCCGAGATCGTGGCGATGCTTCCGGAGTTGAGCATGCGCGTGCTGGAGGCCAGCTCCAACCTGATCTATGTGATCGTGATCCCGATCATGAGTTTCTTTCTGCTGAAGGACGGTAAACATGCGCTGGAATCCCTGCTCGATAGCAGCGGCAGCCGCCGCGAGGCTGTGAGCGAAACCCTTTCCGACGCCCACACGCTCATGCTCCAGTACATGCGGGCCTTATTTCTTCTGTGCGTTTCAGTGCTGATCTCGTTCAGCGTTGTCTTGAGCCTGTTGGGGGTGCCCTACGCCATCCTGCTGGCCGCCATCGCATTCCCGCTGGAATTCGTGCCAATGGTGGGGCCGCTGATTGCGGGCTGCATCGTGGTCGGCGTCAGCCTTTTCAGCGGATACGCCCACGTTTCCTGGGTGGTCGCTTTTCTGCTGCTCTACCGGTTCTTCCAGGACTATGTGCTGTCGCCCCACCTGATGAGCAAGGGAGTGGAGTTGCACCCGGTGCTTGTAATTTTGGGTGTCTTTGCGGGTGGCGAAATCGCCGGCGTCGGCGGGATATTCCTAAGCGTCCCGGCCATAGCACTACTGCGGCTTTTCTACCACCGATTGTGGCACCCCCATTCCAAGGTGGCATGAAACAGCTCGGTCTCCTCCTGCTCCTGATGTCAATCGGCGAAACAGCCTACGGCCATGCCATCAGCATGTCCTCCGGCTTCGCAACAGTGCAGGGGAATCGCGTCGAATACATCCTGCGTATGCCGCAGTATGAAATGGCGCACATCCAGAACGCGGAACGCACCCTGTTCCAGCACATCCGGTTCACCAGCGGCGGCGAGACCGCCAAGCGTTTGGACGGGGAATGCCATCCCGATTCGGCGACGTCGAACGTTGTCTGCGCCGCCAACTATCAATTTTCAGCCCCGGTGGAGCGCCTCGGCGTGGAGTGTTCATTCCACGAAATCACGGTGCCGAACCACATACACATGTTGCACGCCGAACGCAACGGCAAGCCCGACCAGGCGATTCTCGATTCGAGCTTTCCCTCCGCATCGCTCGCCTTCCGCCCCCCCACCGCCTTCGAAATTTTCATCGAACAGGCTGGCTCCGGCGCCCGTCGCGCGTGGAGCGGAACCGTCCAACTGCTGCTGCTCGCCGCCCTGGCAATCGCAGCCCGCCGCCGCCGGGAACTACTGGTCCTCGGACTTGCCTTCGCGATTGGAGAATGCGGGGGCACGTACGGAATCCTCCAATCCAACTGGCAGCCGACACCCCGATTCGCTGAATCAGCCGTCGCCCTCGCCTTGGCCTACCTGTCGCTCGAAAATATCGCCTTCCCGGAATCCAAAGGTCGCTGGTTGCTCGCACTGGTCTTCGGAGCCTTCGAAGGGATGTACTTTTCGCTGTTCATAGCCGAATCGGGCTTCCGAACACACTATGTCCTCGGCGGAGCTGTCGGGGCGGACTTCACCGTGCTCGGCGTCGCAGGACTCGCGGCTTTCGGACTCTCCAAATTGCCCGGCGTCGTCCGAAACCAACGGTTGCTCACCCGGATCGCCTCGGGAATCCTCATGGTGGTGGGTCTCGGATGGTTTTTCGTGCGCATGCGCGGTTGAATCGTAACCAGCCAAGCAACCCATCCGTCCCAACATCGGTATAATTGACGTTGCCGAACTTCAAGCTCTCCGCACTCGCATTTGTCGCATTGGCGGCCTCCCTGCCGGGCCAGACCATCCCCCCGCAGGTCCGTTTCCACACCAACCTGGGGGACATCGACGTCACGCTGACCCCGGACGCCGCCCCGCTCACCGTGGCCAACTTTCTCAGCTACATGAACAAGGGGTCGTACAACAATTCGATCTTCCACCGGTCCGTGCCCGGCTTCATCATCCAAGCGGGGGGCTTCCAGCTGATCAGCAGCAAAGTCGTAAAGACCGGCGAGGACCCGGCGGTGAAGAACGAGTTCAACGTAACCAATTCCCGTGGCACCATCGCCATGGCCAAGCTCGGCACTGATCCCAACAGCGCCACCAACCAGTGGTTCTTCAACCTAGCCAACAACGGGTCGAATTTGGACAACCAGAACGGCGGGTTTACCGTGTTCGGCAAGATCGTCAATGCCGCTGGACTGTCCGTGATTGACCGCATTGCGGGTCTTCCGGTGGTCAACATTGACGGCGGCACCTTCGCCGCTACCCCGCTTACCAACTACAAGTCCGGCACCATCCAGGACGCCAACTGGGTCCAGGTCTCCTCCATCGTGACCATCCCGAACACGATCGCCGCCGCGTTCCAGGATGCCGCCAGCTTCAACGGCACCAGCACCACCGGCGTTGCCCCCGGCCAGATCATGGCCATCTACGGCAAATACGTGGGCCCTTCGAACCTCACCATCGCCACTCCCGACAGCACCGGCACCCTGCCCACATCCCTCGCGGGCACGCGAGTCCTCTTCAACAACAACCCGGCCCCCATCCTATTTACATCCTCCGACCAAATCAACGTCGTAGCCCCCTACGGAATTGCCGACCTGAGCACCGTGGCCATCGTGGTCGAATACCAGGGCATCCGCACCGGCACCATCTCCATGCCCGTCGCACCCGCCAACCCGGCCCTGTTCACCTTCAATTCCGGCAAGGGGGATGCCGCGATCCAACGCTTCCCGGACTATTCCACCATCACCGCCGCCAATCCCGCCTCGTCGGGCGACATCCTGATCCTCTACGGCGAAGGCCAGGGCGCGATGACACCCGTGCTCCCCGATGGAGCCATCCTCACCAGCACCCTCCCAACACCGGTCGTGAAGCCTGTCCTGCTGAGATCGGAGAGCACACGTCTGA
>CAITMP010000032.1 GCA_903893525.1 uncultured Acidobacteriia bacterium
CCAAGGTGCCTTCTCCACGGACTTCATCGGCGGCAGTTGGGACTATCCGGATGCGACCTATGCCCGCCGGGCCGAGATCTGGCAGGAACACAAGGCCTACCAGCAGGGGCTCTTGTATTTCCTCGCCACGGATCCGCGGGTTCCCGAGGCCTTGCAGCGCGAGACGAATCTCTGGGGCCTCTGCAAGGATGAGTTTGCGGACACCGACCATTGGCCCAACCAGCTTTACGTGCGCGAATCCCGCCGCATGGTGGGCGAATACGTGATGATCCAGAAGGATTTGCAGACGGAATTAACCAAGTCGGACCCGATCGGGATGGGGTCCTACAACAGCGATTCGCACAACGTGGAACGGATTGTGGATGCGCAGGGTTTTGCCCGCAACGAGGGGGACATGCAGGTGGGTGTGAAGCCCTACCAGATTCCCTACCGGATCATGCTGCCCAAGCGGGCCGAGGCGACGAATCTCTTGGTGCCGGTGGCGTTTTCGGCCAGCCACGTGGCATACTCATCGGTCCGTATGGAGCCCCAGTACATGATTCTGGGCCAAGCGGCGGGTCTTGCGGCCAAAATGGCGATTGCCGGTGGAACTTCGGTGCAGGAAATCCCGGTGGCGAAACTGGTGGACGGGTTGAAGAAACAGGGCGCGGTGACGGAGTATGTGCCTTCACCGCAGAACTTGGGGATTTCCTTGTTCGACAAGCTGGTGCGAAAACCGTAGGTGCCTGACAGCAGGTGCCCAGCAATAGCTCAACAAGTCCGGCCTCAATCCCCAGCGTGGTAAAAGTGACACGCTGCGCGGAAAGGCGCAAGAACTCAATTTGGCTTGTTTTCAGTAGGATGGGTGTTGTTTTCAGTCTCGGATAGAGACAAGGGGGCACTTTTTGTGCCATACTCGTCTGAAGAACGGCACCCCTAAAAAATGACGCAGTTGGACGAGGCGATCAGCCGGTACCATCGGATCTTGGAATCCGAACCGTACCGCGACCTGCGGTGGGTCAAGACCCTGCAAGAAGAGATGGAGGCGCGTCAGCTATCGGCTGGCGGGCGCTTGTTATGTCCCTTCCTGAGGCCAAATTTTGTCACCCAGAAGCAGTACGACAACTTGGTGAAGACCGGCGAAGCACTTGTTTCCGCCGTGGAGCGAATGCTGCGTCAAGCGCTGGCATCCCCGCAATTGCTATCCCATATGCAGTTGCTTCCCGCCGAAAAAATGCTGGCGGCCATCGATCCGGGCTACGAGGTTTCCGAGGTTTCCGCCCAGCTCGACTTGCAGATCCACAACGGATCACTGCATGTCTTGAAGTATAACGCGGACGCTTTGACGGGCGCGGCATACTCCGAGGGGCTCTCGGACTTGTTCTTCGAGTGTCCACCGGTGCTGGAATTCCGTCGGCGCTACAACCTCACTCCCGTGGGCGGCAAGCAACCGTTTCTCACAGCGTTGTTGAAGGCCTACAACCAGTTTTCGGGTGGCGATGGGTCCAAGAAGCCGAATATTGCGATTCTGGAGTTCCGCAGCGCCACCGGACGCAGCGAATACGAAATCTTCCGCGAGTACTTCCGTGCGGCGGGCTATCCGACGGAATTGGTTTCCCCGGAACAGCTCGAGTACAAGAACGGCGTCCTGCGCGCGAACGGTTTCGATATCGATTTGATCTACCGGCGCGTTTCGGTGATGGAGTTCCTGCTCCGCTTCAACCTCAGCCATCCGCTCCTGCAGGCCTATCGCGACCGCCGCGTTTGTGTGGTGAATGCATTCCGGTCCGAGTTGTCCCACAAGAAGGCGATGTTTGCGCTTCTTACCGAGGACCACCTGACGGCAACATTCCCCGCCAACGAACGCAAGGCGATCAAGGAACACCTGCCGTGGACCCGTGTGGTGAAGGCCGGCAAGGCCACCTACAAGGACGGCACGGTGGATTTGCTCGATTTCATCAAGACCAACCGCGAAAAACTGATACTCATCCCCAACGACGAATATTCGGACCTCCACAGCTTTGTCGGTTTCGAGCACGACGAGGCTTCCTGGGCCCGCGCCATCCGCGAGGCGCAGCGCGCCCCGTACGTGGTGCAGGAGCACGTCAAGCCCACCCGCACCGTATTTCCGCTGATGACTTACGGGCATTTGGAGTTCAAGGAAATGCAGGTCGACGTCCAACCGCAGGCATTCCTCGGCAAAGTTGAAGGCTGCTCCAGCTACGTTTCAGCGGCAGGCGTAGGCAACTACTCGCCGTCCTCGGGGATCGCGCCGACCTTCATCATCGACACCAAGTAGGAACCAAAGACCCCAGCAGGTGGTCCGCCACGGACCACCCTTTGATACGCTGTTACGCAGATGACATCTGCGGTTCGCACAGATCTCCTGGATGGTCTCCGTGAAGACCTTGGCCTGCGCCGGATTGAAAACGGAATGGCCCGCCTCAATGAATACTGGCGCGGGTTTTCGCAGTTTGATCCCGATGAACCCGAGGCTGCGGCGCTTCTCTGCTACGTGGCCCAGTGGGTCGATGCGGGCTGGAAGACCATTGACGTTGTAGTCGAGGGCCTGAAGGCATTTCCCAAAGGCTACCGGTCCATGCTCAGACTGTCGGACTTCATCCACGTCCTGATGGCCGAAGGTGTTGTCTGGGTGCACGACGAGCACGTTGAGAAGGCCTTGGCCAACTTCGGCCAAATCCTTGCCCTTAAGCACGAGACCACTGACCTGCGGCTCATTGCGTTGGCGCACTTTTGGTCGTCGCGCTGCCATCGCAAAAGCGGCGAGTACGACAATGCCCTCTTCCACGCTGCCGAAGGGTACCGCTACGCTTCCGACGCCGGTATGGAGCCCATGGCCGCCGCAATGCGGGTCGCTGAGAGCTGGCTGTTGTTCCAGAAGGGGCGCACGAAGGACGCGCTGAAGCTGCTTTCGGAGGCCGATGCGGTCCTTAGTCTGACCGACGATTTCATCACGCGCGGCAACATCCAATCCAGTTACGGCCGCATGTACCGCCGCGAGGGGCGCTATGACTTGGCGCTGCGGCACTTCTCCCAAGCAATCGTCGAATACAGCCAGCGTGATCCCGAGCACCGGAATCTCGCCCGCTCGCTCGCCAATATGGGCTACGTCGAGCGCCTTCTCGCCCTGCAGCTCAGGAAAAGAATCGACGCGGACGCCGCGCAACGGCGCAAGGCGGAGCCGGACCTCAGGAGGGAATACGAGGCGATCCGCGAGCAGGCGCTGGCCCACTTGGACCGCGCATCCGAAATCTACAACATCCATGGCCAAAACCGCGGCGCGGGCACGGTATGCGTGAACCGGGGCCACCTGCACCTGGACTCCGGGGATCTCGACAATGCCACTGCCGAGGCCAAGAACGCCTACACACTGGGCGAGGCCAAGAACGACTACATCCTGATGGCCCGCGCGAAGCTTCTGGAGTGCATGGTCGAAAACAACAAGCTGGAGGAGGAGATCGAGGATCCAGCCTGGGTCGCACACTTGGCTCTGGAAGCTGGGCGCGAATCCGTCGAGTTGGCCAAACGCACGGAAAACCGGCGGTTGCAGGCCCGGGCCCTGATCTGGCACGGCTTGACCATCTGCAACACCTCACCCGGCACTGCCGACACAGCACGCGACCTGTGCGAACAGGCAGGCGCACTGCTAAAGAACGAGGTGCAGGACCACATCTGGGAAGATCTGCAGACCCTGAAATCGAAGGTCGTGCGCGCCGGCAACATGGACGCAACCTTGCAAGCGTGGTCGCAGGGAGTGGTGGGCGAACGCACATTCCAACAATTGACCGAAGATTTCGCCGATCTGATTATCCCCAAGATTTGGGACCATGAGGGACGCAAGGTGGCGAGGGTCGCCAAGCGTCTCTCGATTTCACCGAAGAAGGTGCGCCGCGTACTGGCCCGGTTGGGTTTGCACGGCGCATGAGGTGGGCCCTGTGAGTCCCCTTGATGGCGTGAAGATCCTCGATTTCTCGCACGCCTTGGCCGGTCCCTACGCCACGTTGCTGCTCTCGGACTACGGTGCCGACGTCTACAAGCTGGAGGCACCCGGCGGCAGCGACATGGGGAGAGGCTGGGGTCCCCCGTTTGTCGGGCCGGAATCGGCATTTTTCCTTGGGCTCAACAGGGGAAAACGCGGCATCGCCATCGATCTGAAGAGGCCGGAGGGGATTGATCTCTGCCTTCGTCTACTGGACAAGATGGACGTGATGATCGAGAACTTCCGTCCCGGCACCATGGATCGGCTGGGCCTGGGTTACAGGGCGGTCCGGGCCCGGAATCCCCGGCTGGTCTACTGCTCGATCTCGGGCTATGGCCAGACAGGACCCTCGCGCGACGATGCCGCGATGGATCTGATCGTTCAGTGCTCCAGCGGCCTGATCAGCGTCACGGGCACCGAGGATGGCGAAGTGGCCCGCTGTGGGTATTCGGTAGCCGATGTGACGGCGGGTCTGTTTTCGGTCGTCGGAATTCTGATGGCGCTCCGTGCCAGGGAGAAGACGGGCGAGGGACAGTTCGTGGATATCTCGATGCAGGATTGCATGGTTTCCACCATGACATCGAACTTCATGTACTATCTTGCGTCCGGCGTGGTGCCGGGACCGCTGGGCACGGGTTTCTCGACCATTGCGCCGTACCGCGTGTTTGATGCATCCGACCGGGGCTTCTCCGTCGCCGTTGGCAGCGAAAAGCTGTGGACGGCATTCTGTGCGGCAATCGGGAGGCCGGACTTGGAACGCCATCCCGATTTTGCGGACAACCGCCGTCGGTGCGCGAACCGGGCCGCGCTGGAACGGGAGCTGAACGCCGTTTTTGCCACCGGGACTGCCGACGAATGGCTCGAACGGCTCAAACTTGCAGGGATCCCCGCCGTGCCAGTTCGCCACCTCGCCGATGTGGCATCGCATCCGCAGTCGGCTGCCCGGGAAATGTTCCCGGAGATCGCCCACCCAACAGGCGGGCCCCAGCGGGTAACTGGACCTCCCATAAAGTTGTCCGCCACCCCGGGCCAAACGCCGACCGCATCCTCTCCCGCGCCGGGCGAACATTCCCTGGCGGTCCTGGCCGAACTACTTGGAATGTCCACCCAAGCAGCGGAAGATCTGGTTGGGGCCGGTGTCGTGTCCGCCGCCGAATAGGTGCGTTCGCTATATTTGAACCGGTGCCAGTAAATAAAAACCTGATCAGTTTGCTCGTAGTCGCGGTCCTGTTCGCCGCCATCATCACCTATGGTCTTGTGGGAAGTATCAAGACCGGGAATTATGTCAGCATCACCATCGTCTTCACCGGCTTGGCCCTTTGCGGGATTATCATTTGGTTGAACCACTTCCGTACCCGCCTGTTCCTGCGGGAGAAGACTCCGGACCGGATCATCGCCTATTACCACAAGAGCATCCGACGAATTCCGCATGCCGACGCTGCCGCAGCATATCTTTCGGCCCTCGCTGCCGCGTTCTTCGGCAAGTATGAC
This sequence comes from uncultured Acidobacteriia bacterium, assembly GCA_903893525.1. Lineage (GTDB taxonomy): Bacteria > Acidobacteriota > Terriglobia > Bryobacterales > Bryobacteraceae > BOG-234. The sequence goes on from CAITMP010000032.1 coordinate 5,471, forward strand.
CGGGCCCGCACCGAATTGGATGCCATCGAATGGAACTCCACCACGCCGATGTACCGGGGGCACCGGCTCTACGTGCTTTCGTTCCTCGCCCTGCTGGAGGAGACGGACTATCCGAAGGCGCTGCGGTTGGCCGATGAAGCTGAATTGTTGGAAAGCAAGGATGCTGCCGGGGGCTTGAAAGTTTTGGATGGCGTGATCCGGTTGGTCGCTGATGGTCCCACCCCGGAGCGGGTGGCGCTGCTGGACAAAGTCGCCAAGCGGCAACACGGTCTCATGCCGGGAATGTGCGCGTGGGCACTCGCCGTCCACCACATGCGTAAAAACGAGCCGGAGAAGGCTGCGGAAAACAAGGAACTCTTGCGGCTTGCCGTGCCGCACTCTGCACCGATGCAGGGAAACAAACCGATTGTGCCTCCGGGCCCTTCGGGTATTTTCTCGGGCCCGGACGCTTAGACTGCTAACGGGTCGGTCGGGAGCCACCTTGGGTACGCGTCTTGACCGTGTAGCCGGCCGGAACCACGAACAGCGACTGGCTGGGCTCGGCGCTCACAATATTCGTCAGGTCCATGACGGTGGTGCCAAAGCGTGGATCGGAACTGCGGATCTGCACCGGAACCTTCAAGTCATTCGAAATCCACATCTGCCGGGAAATCTGAATGGCTTTCTCATTGCCGATTTCACCTGCCGGAATGGTCTGGACATGGTGGGTTCCCGATGCCAGAACGCCATTGACCATCTGGGGATTCAGCGTCGTCCGGGTAATCATCGGCGCGGCCATCGGGGAGCTCTCCGTTCCGCCACCCGGCCCGCGCCTGCCGCTGGGCGATGACGCACCGCCAGTACGTGTGGCCGGAATGCGGAGTGGGCTCTGTGTTGCCGTCATAGTGGAGGAATCCAGCAGGTAACGTGTACCGGCCACGTAATCCAGGATCGTCACAATCGTGTACGGTTGTTTGCCGCTGGAGGTCGGCGGGGTCACCGTTTGCTCTGTGCGCACGCGGCCCTGCCCATCGCGGTGGACGACGGTCTGGGACTTGTGGTTGATGCTATTTCCGTCGGCCAGCGGCTCCGTTGTCTGAACCACTTCGACCGCCGAATAGGGTGCGCCCGTGACATATGACTGGGGTCCTCCCAGCGAACCCATCCCGAAGCCATCCATGCCGCGTCCACCAAAGCCTCCCGGAGGAGGGCCGGCCGGGCGTCCCCCCGGGCCGATCCCGTGGGCTCCAAACTCTCCCCTCGGACCTTGGGCCGAGCTTGTTCCGGCTGCGCAAATGCCAGCCAGAACCACTACCGAAATTCTCGCTCTAAGCTTCACGGTTGTATTTCTCCCCAATCTCCACACTCAAAACCCTTCGCTCCGGGGCTCCTCGGAAAGTCGCACCGCCCGCGGAAATCCATCCGCGCCAACCAAGACGTCGGCTGGGAATCCCGCCTGCATCCCGCCCGAAGCGTTTGAATTCATGGCGGCGAGCCACGCCGGGTCCACATCCACGCCTAAACTCGCAAGCTCCACGGGTTGCAATTCCCGGTGGACCATTCGGACCATCTCACCTTCGGCCAGCGGTGGGGCAAACGGCACGGCCATGAAGCCATCCTCCGACGAGCCGTAGCCGGATTCCATGTCCCCTTCCGATTGCGCGATAGCAGCTTGGACGGACGCCAGTTCGGCAGCTTGGCGCCTCGACTGCCACATGTTCCAGAACAGTGCTGTGGCCAGCAGCAGGGCGGCCGCAGCAGCCAACGCCCAGCTCCACTGGGCGGCACGGCGCGGCAGAACTCTTAGTGGAAGGGCGTCGAATTGCCGCAGCACATCTTGCTTGGAGGTGTCGGATGATCGGAGTCCCGACGCCAACGCGCTGAGCCTGCGCATTTGAGCTGTTAGTGCCTTTTCGGCCTCCCACCGGTCCATGCAGACGCTGCAACCCAGTAGGTGTGTCCTGGTGGCCGGGTCTGGACCCACGCGCCGCCGGGCGCATTCCACCAATCGTTCCGTCGCGATAGAACACTTCATCTCGCAGCGCCTCCCAGCACTTGGGTCTGCACGTTTCCGCTTGGCAAGCCCCGTTTGCGCAGTTTTGCGGCCAACAAGCCGCGGGCCCGATGCAGACGGGAGCGGACGGTGCCGATGGGGCATCCGATGATTCCCGCCGCTTCCTCGTAGCTGCGCTCCTCCAAATCGCACAGGACAACTGCGCAACGGTAGGCTTCGGGCAGTTCCGCCACGGCCGCGCGCAACGCGGCCAAGTCCTCATCCTCAATCAGCCCGCCCAGAATGTCATGGTCCACCCTTCGGTCGACCGGTTCCTCGACGCCACCCTTGCGCCTGAAAACGCGCACCAAATTCCGAGCCACCCCGAACATCCATCCTTCCAACGCACCTCGCGCCTCGTCGAAACGGTTGATCGCAGACGCCAACTGGATGAATACATCGTGGGCAATTTCCTCCGCCGCTGCGGTGCTGCCGGTCATGTGCAAGGCGTAACGGTACAGGCCTGGTTCGCGTCGCTCATAAAGCTCCGCGAAGGCCGCACGGTCACCGAGCCTCATCAGGCGATACAGATCCTCGTCAGTCCTCTGCATTCGGACGTTCGTATGGTATTGTGCGTCGCCCCCCAAAGGTTCCAAGGGAGTTCGAACCGGGGCTTAGAAACGGTAAAATTTGTGTCGGCAGGCGCGGCAACGGAACGGGGCGATGAAGAACAGCCGCAAAAATTCCTCGAACAAACCGCTGCGGTTGGCGCGGCGCACGTTGTTGGAGGTGCAGTTCGGGCAAAAGCCATACTTCGACTTCCCATCTTCCGCCTCGACCACCTCCTGCGTGTCCGCCTTCACAACATTGCCCTTGGGCGCTTCCAACCGGAACTGCCGGTGGTCGTATGCCGTAGGTGCAGGAGGCACCGAAGGGGGATCGAGCTTGAAGCCGGGGACTGCGGAAGCCAAGCTTCTCTCGATGGTCTCCACAACCTTGCTGACCTTCTGCTCCGCGATTCTGGAGGAATCCCGCAGGCTCAGCAGGGTACCGGACTGCATGCTGGAGACTTTTTCGAGGGTATCGATTCGCCCGCCCAGCTCATCGTTCAGAACGGCGGTGCCCTCTTCGATTGCACGCTGGCCCATGTCCTTGAACTCGTTAATCAGCTTGGCCTCGAGCTTTTTCATGTGCTCGCCAACCTGGTCCTGGATGATCGCAGGCAGGTCGCTCTGGAGCTGCATAACTCTTTGCCTCGACCGGACCAACTCCGTCGCCCGCTCTTTTTCGGCCATGAGATCGCGAATCGGATTGGGTCTCCGAGCTGGTATGCTCCGAGGAGTGCGGCGAATAGGGGCCAAGAAGTTCCTCAGGGCAATTGTAGCGCGGCTGTGGGACCGGATTGTGGTCCGGTGACCGGATGCACGTCCAACTCGTCCAAAAGACCCCGGGCATTGACGACTCTTGTCGTGTTCCAGAGGGCCGGAAAGTGGCGCAGGTTCCCGGTTACCAAGTAATCCGCCTTACAGGCCGCCGAGCATTCGAGGAACCGGTTGTCGTCCTCATCGCTTGCCGCGGACACACGCTCGCCAGCGGTGCAAGGGAGCGCGAGGGCGTCGACACTCGCCAGCAATGCTTCGGCCCGGGCACGGATGCCATGGAACTTTGGCCGTAATAGTACGTCCCGGTATTCGACCAGCAGTTCGCCTGTGACGTACATCGCCAGGACGCCGCCTTGGACCATGGCTACAACCTGAGCCTCCAACCCGCCGGGCTTCAGGCAGGCGGAGATCAGGATGTTGGTGTCGAGCACCACCTTACTGCTCTTCATGGCGACTTCGAAGGTTCTACTTCGACCGCTTGGCCACCAGCTCCTCGACCGCGAATTCCGCCACCTTGCGCGTGAACTTGATCTCGTCGCCCGAGATCTTCCCGGTGTATTCGATCCGTATCGGCATGCCCTGGAAATTCAAGTTCTCCACAAACGTCACCGTATCCCCGGAGACCTTGCCTTCCAGCAATTGGCTCTCCCCGTTCGCCGAAACCGCCCGGCCAGTAAGCTTCTCCCCCGTTACTTCAAATTCGTAGGTATAGCTCTGCGTCCCGATCTGGGTTTCGAACACCGCAGTCCACTTCCCCGCGATATCGGCTCCGAAAAGCAGCCCCGCGCATACCAGTAGGACCGCTGTCAGACGGGCGATCATGCGAACAGCTCCGACCGAATCGGCAGGCTCCGGACCCGTCTCTTGGTCGCGGCGAAGATCGCGTTGGCTATCGCCGGAGCGACCGGCGGCACCGAAGCCTCGCCAATACCCCCCGGATTGTTGTTCGTCTCCAGGATGTGGACGTCAATCTTTGGCATTTCGTCTATGCGCAGCATATCGTAGTCGTGGAAGTTGCCCTGCTTGACGCGCCCACGGTCGATGGTGATCTCGCCCTTGAGCGCCGCAGTCAGGCCGTACACAATGCCGCTCTCGATCTGCTGCTTCACGATTGCCGGATTCACCACCGGTCCGCAATCGACGGCGCACACGAACCTGTGGATCTTCAACTTCTTGTTGACCACGGAAACTTCCGCCACCATCGCCGTGTAGCTGCCAATATTGTTCACCACGGCTACGCCTTGGTGGTGGCCGGCAGGGGCCTTGCCCCAGTTGGCACCCTCGGCAGCCTTGTTCAGGACTGCCAGCAGCCTTGGGGAGCCCGCCAGCATGCGCCGACGCACCTCCAAGGGATCCTTGCCGCCAAGCGCTGCGAGTTCATCGATGAATCCTTCGGCGAAGAACGTGTTCTGCGTGTAGCCCACCGCCCGCCAGAAAGTCGTCGGAATGCCTGGATCCGCCTTGCGCCAGTCCACCTGGATATTGGGAATGGCGTATTCGAGGGTGTGGATACCCTCCACCGCCGTCCCGTCCACCGCGCCGCCACGACCGCCGCCAAAGAACGAAGGACACGCGACCTTCGCCGTAAGCGCCACCGGCCAACCATCGCCATCGACCGCCCCGCCGAATTTGACGTATGAGGCCGGGCGATAGAGGTCGTGCCGCATGTCGTCCTCGCGGGACCACGTGAGCTTGACATGCTTCCCGGGATTCAATTTGGCGATTTCCACCGCCTCGGTGACATAATCCGTGCCGCTGCGCCGCCCGAAACCGCCACCCATAAAGGCGGAGTGGACGATGACGGACTCCGGTTTCAGTCCGGTAATCTGGGCTGCAACCTGCCGGGTTCCGGTCTGGCTCTGGGTGGACGCCCAGACCTCGCAGCTGTCTGTCTCGACCAGGACCGTGCAATTCATCGGCTCCATCGGCGAGTGCGATTGGTAGGGGGCGTGGTATTCGGCTTCGATCTTCTTGGTTGCCGAAGCCATTGCCGCAGCCGCGTCGCCCGTCGTTTTGGCGACCGCACCGGGCTTCTGCGCGTATTCCTGGAACATCTTGGTGATGTCCGGCGTGCTGTACGCTGCCACGGGGCCTTCGTCGAACTGCACGGACAGTGCCTTGCGGCCCTGCATCGCGGCCCAAGTGTTCTCCGCGACCACCGCAACGCCACCCGAGATCTTCACCACGTCCTTGACGCCGGGCACGGCCTTGGCCTTGGTGGCGTCAAATCCCGAAACCTTGCCGCCGAAGACCGGACAGCGCTCCACCACCGCGAACAGCATGCCGGGGAAGTGCGCATCCAATCCAAACTTGGCAGTGCCGTTCACCTTGGATTTGGTGTCGAGCCGCTTCACGGATTTCCCGATGTACTTGAACGACTTTGGGTCCTTCAACGTGACGCCCTGCGGAACCGGGAGCTTGGCGGCATCCTCGGCGATCGAGCCATAGGAAAGTTTCGCGCCTGTCGCGGGATTCAAAACAAAGCCAGAATCCGTACGTAGTTGAGCCTTGTCGGCGGACCACTTCTGTGCCGCCGCCTCGATCAGCATGGCGCGGGCGGTGGCTCCGGCTTGGCGCAGCGGGAAATATGTGGCCCGGATGCTCTGGCTGCCGTAAACGCCCTGGTTGCCGTAAAGTGCTGGGTTGACTGGTGCGAATTCGGTCGAAACGCGCTTCCAGTCACAATCCAATTCGTCAGCCAGCAGCTGGGAGAGCGACGTGACCGTACCCTGGCCCATCTCGGCCTTCACGATGATGAACCGTACCGACTCGTCTGCCCCGATGTGGATGTAGGCGTTGGGATGACCGGCACCCTGGCCCCGACCGCGGCCCTGGGCATCCAGAAACCGCTCCGGGAGGAAGAAGCCGAGGAACAGGCCCGCGCCGGTCCGCAGGGCGTCGCGCCTCGTGATACTGGAAACGATCGCGCTCATGCCCTGGCTCCCTTGATTCCGCTCTTGATCTCGACGGCCCTGTGGATCGCGGCCCGGATCTGGGTGTAGGTTCCGCAGCGGCAAATATTGCCGCGCATGGCCTCATCAATGTCGGCGTCGGTCGGCTTGGCCGTCTTCGCCAACAGCGACGCCACCGCCATGATCTGGCCGGACTGGCAATACCCGCACTGCGGGACATCCCCTTCGATCCACGCCTGCTGGACGGGATGGGTGGTATCGGGCGAGAGGCCCTCGATGGTGGTCACGCTTTTCCCCGCCACATTGGAGACCGGGGTGATGCAGGAGCGGATCGCCCCGCCATTCACGTGGACCGTGCAGGCACCGCAAAGCGCCATGCCGCAGCCGAATTTCGTGCCCGTTAGCCCTAGAACGTCCCGCAAGACCCACAGAAGTGGGGTTTGCGGGTTTACGTCAACGGATGTCTGGGACCCGTTGAGGGTAAAGTTGATCGCCATGCGAACCTCCTCGCCGAATTGCCTATTTTACAGTGATGGTGACCGACGCGGAGTGCTTTTCCCACGACAAATCGAGCTTGGCCTTCTTACCGCCCAAGTCGGTCAGGGTGTACTTGCAGACTTCGACAATTGCTGCCGGTTTCGCCATCGTCATCTTGACGCGGCCCAAGTCCTCGGACTGCTTGTAGGTCAGGCCCCACTGGCCGGTCTGCTTGCTGATGATCAGTTCCCAGTTGTCTGGATCTTTTACGAGTGCGTACAGGGAATAGTTGCCCGCCGGTACTGCCAAGCCGTTGATATCCAAGTCGGCGTCGGTGTGGAAGGCTGTGGCGGAATTCGCTCCTGCGCGCCAGACGGGGTAGTTTGGATCATGCGAGACCAGCCCACCGTCTCCGAAAATCTGGCGACCGCGAACCGACGGCGCAGAGTAATTGATCGTGATGGCCTTGCCCCCGATTGTGACCGATTCGGTGGCTTTCGGACTTTGGGCGAAAGACGTTGTGGAAAGTGCCAGCACGGCGGCGGCAGCGAAGAGAATTTTCATGTCGATGGGACCCTCGTCTATGAAAGTAGCACCAGGCCATCGACCGTTTGTTTTCTATGGTTCCGGACGCGGCGGTTCAGCGACCGCGTAGTATATGATGCAGCCGACCCCAACCAGCACCACAAGGGCTACGACCACCCCCAGTATCACCCATGGCATGATCCAATTCTAACGACCCCGACCTAAGTGGGGCATAAGTAAACCCTGCTTTTCAGTTGCAGTTGCGTGTTTTTGACAGTTCAATGTCGCGGGTTATAGTTCTAGAACCCATGTAAAGCACCACGCAAAGCAGTACTGACAGTACGGGCATCACCAGCATTGCCTGCCGCAACCCAACTGCCCGGAAGGCCTCGGTGACGACCGTCGATCCGGCTGCGTCCGCCGCCCTGCGAGCCCAAAGATCACTCATCTTTCCTGTCAAGACCGGACCGAACGAGGCCCCGCACAGGTACATTGCCATGAAATAGACAGCCATGGCGGTGGCACGTGCCCCCGGGGGGACGATGTCCTGGATCGACGAATAAACAAAGCCATAGTAGGCGCACAGGGTCAGGTAAAAAGCCGCCAGCAGCGCCACGGTGGCGGCGGTGGATTCGGCCTGGATCCCGAAATAGGCGGCCGGCGCACCGGCGAGGGCAAATGCCGCACCCCATCGCAACCGCCCGCTCTTACTGCCGATGGCCACCCGGTCGCCGAGCCATCCAGCCAACAGACTCCCGGCAACGCCCCCCGACATATATGCGATGCCGGTAGCAACGCCGGATTGCGCTAAAGTGACGTGGTGGACACGGGCGAGAAGCGCGGGCATGAACGTTCCAAGCGCATAGTGGCTGAAGTTGACCAGTGCCCCGGAAGCAATGATCCACCAGAAAGTTGGGATGCGTAGAACGTCGCGGATGGAACCTGAGGTACCCGCATGGCCACCCTCGGAAGCCCCGCGAATCGGTTCCTCCAACCGCAGAAGCAATGGAATCAGCAACAATGCCGGAGCCGCCGCCGCCACCATGGCCATTCGCCAGCCGAAAGCTTGCGCGATCGATCCGCTGAAGAAGTAGGTTAGGGCCGCACCAGCTGGAACACCAATCATGAAGAGGGCCAACGGTTTGGCGCGCTGCGTCGCCGGAAACAGATCGCCGATCCAGCTGGTGGCCGTCGGTGCCACCACAGCCTCTCCAACCGCGAAACCAAGGCGCGACACCAGCAGCATCGAAAAGCTTCCAGCCATCGCCGCGACAGCCGTCAGCAGGCTCCATGCAGCCATTCCGCACGCCAGCAGCACTTTCCGGCTCCGGCGATCGGCGATTCTGCCCAACGGTACCCCGACAATCGCGTACAGCCAGATGAACACGCTACCCAGCAGCCCGATCTGGGTGTCGTCGAGATGGAATTCGCCGCGGATCGGCTCCGCCAGCGCGCCCACAACGTTGCGGTCGTAGAAATTCAGGATGTTGACGGCCACCAGCACCGCGAGCGAGGCGTTCTTTCCGTTTGGGCGCACTCGGGGGATGCTATCACAAATTTTCCAAGCCGTAGCGCATCCAATATTGATACGATCAGGGCGATGTCCATCGCAGCCCGTTCCGCCCGCTTTTTGGTGACGTTCTCCCTCACTATCCTGTTTGCCTTCCAGCTCGAAGCGCAATCCGGCAGTCCGGCGGAACTGAAGGTTGTCCCGCCGCGCGTGGCATGCGCCGCCCTGAAAATAGTGGATGTTTCCGGTCCGGTGGGAGCCAAGACCACTCTGCAGGAAGCGGTGGAAGTCCAGGACGGCCAACCCGCCCCCTACTGTCGCGTTCTTGGCACCATCGCCCCCGCCATCCAGTTCGAGGTTCGACTCCCGCTCGGCGGCTGGACGCAGCGCTACCTCCAAACCGGCTGTGGTGGACTCTGCGGCACCTTGAATATCTCAACGCCGCGGGCCGATTCCTGTGTGCCAGTTACGAACGGGGACGTGGTGCTGGCATCCACGGACATGGGCCACAGGAACGGTCCGGGACGCGGGAACGCCGATCCCACTTGGGCGGTCGAAAACCCCCAATCCAAAATCGACTTCGCCTACCGGGGGGTCCATCTGACTGCAATTGCGGCCAAGGCCCTGATTGAGAAGTTCTACGGCCAGAAACCCCGCTACTCCTACTTCAGCGGCTGCTCGGACGGTGGACGGGAGGCGCTGATGGAGGCCCAACGATACCCGCAGGATTTCGACGGGATCGCCGCAGGTGCCCCGGCCATGAATTTCGTCACCCAGAACACGTTCTACCACGGCTGGAACGCATGGAAGAACACGGATTCCACAGGCAATGCGGTTCTGACGCCGGACAAGCTTCCCATCCTGCATCAAGCCGCTTTGGATGCCTGCGATGCCCTCGACGGCCTGAAAGACGGCCAGATCACGGTTCCCAGCGCCTGCCATTTCGACCCCGACGTTACGATTTGCAAGGATGGCCAGGACGGTGCGACCTGTCTCACCCCTGCCCAGGCTGCAACCGCAAAGGCGATCTACCAAGGCGCACGGACCGAAACGGGCAAGAAACTGGTTATCGGAGGTCCCCAGCCCGGCTCGGAACTCTTCTGGCAGGGCGTCTACGTGCCCCAGCGCGCCGGTGCAGCGATATTCAGTACCGGAATTTCACTCGGCACCATCAAGTACCTAGCCTATGAAAAGCCCCTCGCCCCGGAATTCGGCCTCAAGGATTTCCACTTCGACCGCGACAATTTCGACGCAATCGCCCAGATGCACCCGATCTACGACGCCACAGACCCGGACTTGGAGAAATTTTCCGCCGCCGGGGGCAAACTCCTGATGTTCCATGGGTGGTCCGACCCCCACATCTCGCCCCTGAATTCGATTGCCTACTACACCGCCATGGAAAGGACCATGGGCGAGGCCAAGGTCTCGAAATTCGCCCGCCTTTTTCTGTTTCCGGGCGGAGGCCACTGCAACGGCGGCGACGGGCCCTTTGATTTCCCGTTGCTCAGCCTGCTCGTGAACTGGGTGGAGGGCGGTACCCCCCCGAACGCCATCTTGGCTTCGCGAAAGCAGGGCGGCAAGGTGGACCGCACGCGCCCCGTGTACCCTTTCCCGATGGTCGCCAAATACAAGGGCGCGGGAGATCCGAATGCGGCTTCCAGCTTTGAGGGCGTGCGCGATCCCCAAGTAACTCCGGAACAATTGGACTGGCTGGGTGCCGCTTTCTACCTACCCGGATACGAAAAATCCTGCGAGTGGACCGGGACTGAAATGAAGTGTAAGCGCTAGGCCCGCAGCGCCTCGATCATCCGCCAGTCGCGCTCGCCAAATTCGCCCACGATCTCCAGTCCGGCTTTCCGCAGCGCAGCCGTAACCGTCGGCACATCCACCGCCTCGAAGCCGCTCAGAATCGCGCGGCCGCCCGGTTTCAAAATCCGGAACCAATCGGGGGCCAGCTCGGCTATCCAAGCCGGGCTGATGTTCGCCACCACGATTTCGGCGCAGCCGCTGGCGACCGCATCCGCCGACCCGGTAAAGACCGGCACGACGACGCCTGCCCGCTCGAAGTTCTCCTTCGCCACGGCGACCGCGTCCGGATCCGTATCGGACGCAAAAGCCTTCCCCGCGCCCAGCCGCACGGCGACCTCCGAAAGAATCCCGGACCCGGTTCCGATATCCACCAAAACAATGCCGGGCCGGACCAGGCGTTCAACCGCTTCAAGACACAGTCGCGTGGTTTCGTGAGCACCAGTGCCAAACGCCAATCCAGCGTTGATCACCACGCGCATGCGGCCCACCGGGGTCGGTTCGTCGCGCCACTCGGGAATCACGAAAATCTTGTCACCGATTTCCATCGGTTGCAGGTAC
>CAITMP010000033.1 GCA_903893525.1 uncultured Acidobacteriia bacterium
CACCGCAGCTTACATGCTGGCTCTTGATCGGGTGAGCGCTGCGATCCGGTTGCGCGGGATCTACGCGTAAGATTGCAGCGGCTAGAATAGAGACGGCGATGGTTCGCGACGGAATATTCTACTTAATCGGGTTTTTGGCAGCCGGAGCGCTGGTTACAGCGTTGGTCGGGCCCGCTCCCGCAGCACCCTTGTTTCTGTTGGGTTTGTTTTGCGGGTGGTTCTTCCGCGACCCGGAAAGGCCGATCCCCGCCGGGCCCGTGGCGGTTTCACCTGCCGACGGCTTGGTGGACCGAATCGTCCAGGAGCCGGGTCGGCGCACCCGCGTCAGCATATTCCTGAACATCTTTGATGTGCACGTGAACCGCTCGCCCATCGGCGGCGTCATCACCAGCATCAAGTACAAGCCCGGCCAGTTTTTGGACGCCCGCCACGAAAAAGCTTCCGAACTCAATGAAAGCAATGAGTTTACGGTCATGGGCGCGGATGGCACCGTAGTGGTCTTCCGCCAAGTCACCGGCCTGATCGCCCGCCGCATCGTCTGCTACAAGAAGGAAGGCGATCCCGTCCAGACCGGTGAGCGCGTGGGTCTGATCAAGTTCGGCTCCAGGGTGGACATCGTTTTTGGACCCGAGTGGCGGGTCGAAGTCTCCGCCGGGATGCGTGTGTCGGCCGGATCCAGCATCATTGCCCGCCGGGCCGACCAAGTGCTTACCTCCGATGCACTTGCCTCGATCATTGGCTCGGACATGCGGGGCTCGGACCTCGCCAAGGAGCCCGCATTTTGTCAGACATAAACGTCCCGCCCGTGTCGGGATCCGCAGGCGAATTGCAGCGGAAGCGCCCCCCGCGCGCCGCCTACGCCCTTCCCAGCCTCTTCACGGCGGGAAATATCTTCCTCGGCTACCTGTCGATTGTCCGTACCATTGAAGGGGCAATCCTTTTCCACGCCAATCCCGACGCCGCCGCGCTGGATTTCCGCATTGCCGCGCAGACCATTGGCTGGTCCTTCGTCCTCGATGGCCTCGACGGCCGCGTGGCGCGCATGACCAACACCACGAGCGAATTCGGCAAGGAACTCGATTCGCTGGCCGATATCATCAGTTTCGGCATCGCGCCCGCGATTCTGGCCTACGTCTGGGGTGTACATTTCGTGGCACCGGTGGCCGGTGGACCCGCCGGAATCGACCAGCTCCAGAAGGCCGGAACTTTCCTCGCGTTTCTCTTCCTCGTCTGCGGTGCGGCCCGCCTGGCGCGCTTCAATGTCCAGAAGAATCCGGTGCCGAAGAACCCTGGCTCCCCGGATAAGAAATATTTCGTCGGCCTGCCGATTCCGGCCGGTGCCGGTCTCATCGCGTCCATCATTTACGGCCAAGGCAGCATGCCGCTCTCGGATTGGATGTGGTCCTCGGCTTGGATGGCCCTGCTCGGCCTGGTCTCGTTCCTGATGGTGAGCACGTGGCGCTACCACAGCTTCAAGGAACTGAATTTCATGCGCCCCCGGTCGCCGGTCATGGTGGTTTTCATGTGCTCGCTGATCTTCGCGATTTGGAATTGGTCGCAACAGGTTTTGCTGGTCTTGGCGGGCGTGTACGTCGCGAGTGGAGTTTTGATTCGTCTCGGTGGTTTGGCCCGCCGTCTGTTCGGCGGCACGCCCCGCGATACCTCAGCCAGATCGGTGAACAATATTGCCTGAAACGATTGCCCTGGTGGGCGGAGAGACATTGCTGGGAAGGGAAGTCCGGGAGGTGTTCGGCGAGACTTCGCTGGGTCGCAACCTCCAACTGTTCGGCGGAGAACCCGAACTGGTTGACCCTGCCCTGGGCGATACCCCTACAGCCAAGGATTCCAAAAAGAAGCCGGTGAAGTCCATCAGCGGCAAGCTGATTGAGATCGACGGAGCCGCTGAATTCCTCGCGCGCCTGACGCCCGACGCGCTTAAGAGCGCAGACGCCATCGTGCTGGCGGGCGGGAAGCTCCAGACCGAGGCTCTTGCCGCCAATCCGGATTCCTTGGTTGTTGATCTCACCTACACCTTTGACGATGCCCCCGACGCCCGCTTGCGCGCCCCGCTCGCCGAAGCCGGGTATGAAAGCGACGATTCCGGGCCCGTCGTGATCGCGCACCCGGCAGCAGTGGCGATTGCCATGGTGCTGGGTCGGCTCCACTCCAATTTCCCCATCGCCAACGCGATGGTCCACATCTTCGAACCCGCCAGCGAACGCGGCAAGCCGGGCGTCGACGAACTCCAATCGCAAACCCTGAGCCTGTTTTCGTTCCAGCCGATGCCGAAGGCTGTCTTTGACGGCCAGCTGAGCTTTGCCCTGCTGCCCCGTCTGGGCAGCCAAGCCGCACCAACCCTCGAGGAAATCGAGGAACGCATCGAGCGCCATTTGGCGACACTCTTGGACCGCCTCGGCGGCGTCCCCATGCCTTCCCTCCGCTTGGTCCAAGCTCCCGTGTTCCATTGCCACAGTTTTTCGATGTGGGTGGAATTCGAGGACGCCCCGGCGGTTGGCGAGATTGAAGATGCCCTTGCCGGTGACTCCATCGATGTTCGCGGTGCCGATTTCGACGCTCCGAGCAATATCGGCGTCGCCGGGCAGTCTGGCGTCACCGTGGGCTCCATTACGCCCGACCGCAACAACGGCAACGCCGCGTGGATCTGGATGGCCGCCGACAATCTGCGCCTGATGGCGGAGAACGCCGCGGCGGTGATCCGGGAGCGCTTGTGAAACTGCTGGCGATCGCCTTCGCCGTGCTGCTTGCGGGCTGCGGTTACCACACCGCCGGCAGCACCAACCTCCTGCCGAAGGAACTCCACACCATCGCCATCGTGCCGTGGTCGAACGCCACCACCCAGTACAAGCTTTCGAACTACATGGCCGAGGCCATGTCGCGGGAGATTATTTCCAGAACCCACTACAACGTAGTGGCCGATCCAGCCAAAGCCGACGCGGTTCTCTACGGTTCCGTAGTGAACCTGTTCAGCAACACGACGGTCCTCGATCCCGCAACCGGCCGCGGGACCGGAGCCCAGATTCTGGTGCAGACCCAAGTCCGCTTGGTGGGCAAGGATGGCAAGGTTCTCTTCTTCCGTCCCAACCTCGAGTTCCGGGACCGCTACGAAATCAGCGTCGACCCCCGCCAATACTTGGATGAAAGCCAAGCCACTTTGGAGCGCATCAGCCGCGACGTGGCCCGGTCCGTCGTCAGCGCCATTCTGGAGAGTTTTTAGTCCCCATGACCCCCGCGCAATTCCTGGCCAAGGTGAAGAAGGGCGACCTCCCGCCTGTCTCGCTTTTCGTTGGTCAGGAGGGTTACAATCGCCGCCGTTGCCGGGAGGCCCTAATTTCCGCCGCCACCATCTCGTCCGGTATCGAGCCGGAAACCATTGACGCACGCGAAACCGCGCTGGCCTCGATTGTGGACGACATGCGGTCCATGTCGCTGTTCGCATCGGAGCGCCTGGTGTTCGTCACCAATGCCGAAGTTGCCATGCCCCGCGCATCCCGTACCGCCGCATCGTCGGTTTCCGATGACGATGACCCCGGAGATGTGCCCGGCGATTTGAATGATGCCGCTCCCGCCAAAGGCGGATCCGCCAGCACAGGCGAGATCGCTCTTCTCGAAGCCTATCTGAAAAGCCCCACGCCCGGCGTCACCTTGGTTTTGGAAGCCACCCGCTGGGATCTGGACGGCGAGGACAAGGCCAAAAACGAGCGCGTCCGCAAGTTCTACGCCGCGGTTCCCGAGGTCGTCGAATTCCGCCGCTTCACCCCCGACGAGGCCCGCGTCGAAATGGACCGCCTCGCCCGGGCCCTCAACGTGAAATTGGATCCCGCCGCCGCCGAGGCTCTGGTGGAGGCGCTCGCAGCGGACGTCGCCCGCATCGCCGTCGAACTCGAAAAGCTTTCGCTTTACGGCAAGCCGATCACGGCGGAGGAACTCCCCCTGCTGGTGCCCGACGCCCGGCAGAGCACGATTTTCGCCCTGGTGAACGCGCTCGGCCGCAAGGATCGCGGCAAGTCGCTGGAAACCCTGGATGCTCTGGTCCGCGAAGGCGAGTACCTGCCGCTGGCGTTGACTTTTCTCGCCGGCCAGTTCCGAATGGCGCTTGTCGCCCGCGAGGCCAATCTGAAAAGCGCGATGCAGATCCAGAACCACTTCCAGCGTTTCGGCGTTCCGATGTGGGGTTCGCGCGCCGACCAAGTCGCCACCACCGCCTCCAAGTTCACCACCCAGCAGCTGGAGCGGGGCTTGAAACTGATCTTCGAAGCCGACCGCGACCTGCGCGGGGCCCGTCCCGACGACCGCACCGTTGTCGAAAACTTTGTCGTCAAACTCTGTGCCTGAGGCCACCATGTCGACCCAAAAGCCACTCGTCCTCGTCACCGGCGGTGCCGGATACATCGGTTCCAACACCACCCTGCAGCTTCTTGATGCCGGCTACGACGTGGTCGTGGTCGACAACCTATCGCGGGGCCACCGGGGTGCTGTTGATCCCGCGCGCCTCCGCGAGGTCGATCTTCTCGATACCGACGGACTGTACCGGGTTCTGACCGAACGCCCGGTCGCAGCCGTCATCCACTTCGCGGCATTTATCGCTGTGGGCGAGTCGATGAAGACTCCCGAAATCTACTTCCGGAACAACTTGGCCGGAACTTTGTCCCTGCTGACGGCGATGGTGCGAGCGGGCGTCAAAAACATCGTATTTTCATCCACCGCAGCTGTTTACGGAATGCCGGACGTTTCACCCATTCCCGAATCCGCCGCCAAACGCCCCGTGAACGCGTACGGCGAGACCAAGTTGATGGTGGAGACGATGCTCGACTGGTTCGACCGCATCCACCAGCTGCGCGGCATCTGCTTGCGGTATTTCAATGCCTCGGGAGCCGACCCTCTCTGCCGCGCGGGCGAAAGCCACGAGCCGGAAACGCACCTGATTCCGCTGATGTTCGAGGCGATCCGGTCGGGCAAGCCCATGACGTTGTTCGGAGAAGACTATCCCACGCCGGACGGCACCTGCATCCGGGATTACATCCATGTCTCGGACCTGGCGCGCGCGCATATCGTGGCGGTGGAATCGCTGCTGGCCGGCGGACCCTCGAACCGCTACAACGTCGGGACCGGCACTGGCTATTCGGTGAAGGAAGTGGTTGCTGCGGTGGAGCAGGTGACCGGGAGCCCGGTGCCGTATTCGTTTGGTCCCCGGCGCGACGGCGATCCGCCCTCGCTGGTGGCGGATTCGACCCGGCTTCAAGGCGAATTGGGTTGGAAACCCGTGGATTCGGAGTTGAACCGTATTGTCGACACCGCTTGGCGCTGGTTCAACCGGGACCGGTAGCACGGTGGAATCCCGAGCCCACTGG
>CAITMP010000034.1 GCA_903893525.1 uncultured Acidobacteriia bacterium
GCCACGGCTACCGCCGCCGCCGCCGCGATTGCCGCCGCCGCCACTCCGGTTGCCGCCGCCGCCGCCGAAACCACCGCGACCGCCGCCACCGCCGCCGCCGCCCTCAGGCTTCGGACGGGCTTCGTTCACGTTCATCGCGCGGCCGTTGAGCTGCGCGCCGTTGAGCTGGCTGATTGCATTTTCCGATTCGCGACGGTCGGTCATTTCGACGAATGCGAAACCGCGGGGCTGGCCGGATTCCCGGTCGGTGACGATGTGGACGCGCTCGACGGTACCGAACTGTGCGAAGGCCGCGTGCAGCTCGTCCTGTGTGGTTTTGAAACTCAGATTTCCAACAAAGATGTTTGTCATGGTTTTGCTTTCCTTACTGCCTCATTTGTCTCTGTCAACTGCTCTGAAACCAAAACCACAAACACTGGTAAGGAGGGAGGGCGGCCGAAGGCAATCACTCATAGTTCTGCGGGCAAAGACTTTTCTAGGATAACAGATTTTCACGGAATCTTCTATAACACATTCCGGCGGGTGCGCCGCAGCCGTACCACAACTGTCATCAAGCCCACCCCCAAGAGCCCAGTCGTCCCGGGTTCCGGCGTTGCCAAATCCCAGCCGATAACGTCCAATGCCCGGATGTCGTTCCTGGTGAGTGCCAGCAGTTCCCCGGGCGCGGCTGTCGGATCCATGATTCCGATCCCCAGATTGTCCTTCCAGTGGCTCGCCTGCCGACCGTCCCCAAAGTACGTTCCGTTGGAAAACAGCGGCCCCAGTGTGGTTCCGCCGTCAATCGAAAAATACTTGGAGCGGTTGTCCGAGCTCTGGTCCATCCGTGTCCCGAATCCGGAGTCGGTGGAGAATCGAAAGTAATCCAGCACTGTCGGATCATCTTCGTTCTCCGATAGAGCGGTCCCGCTCCGGCTGGAGACGCAGTTCAGGGTGTGCCCGCAAAAATCGTAGTCGTCGACTGTGCTCACGAATCCCAGCAGGTGTCCGATCTCATGGGTGGCCACACCGACAAAATCGAACGCACCGGAACTGATCCCGTTCGATGGATCGAAATCGAACGAGAAGTTTGAACTGAAGTCGATTTCACCGTCCGAAGCCGCGAAGTTGGCCGGCACCAAACCCAGCGCGCGCGCCTGCGCTCCGGTTACTGCGACGTGTGTGTTGTCGAAGTTGCTGCCGCTGCTCAGATAGGGGGTGGTACAGTTTGCGCAATTGTTTGTGTGGTTGATCACGAAGCTGTTCGAACCGGCCGATTGCAGGTGCGAGATCGCTGTGGCGTCATCCGCACTTTTGGCGTCGGCGGCGAGAGCGGCTTTTACCGCTGAATCGGAAACATCGTAGAAAGCGCCCGTTGTTGATCCAAGTATTCCGGAACCGAGGGACTTGTAGCCGATCGTCAACCTTACCGTCACATTGTCGCTCAGAACGCTCGACCAACGTGCCGCAGCTTGGTTGAATCCGTTGTAGACTTGGTCCCCCACGGTGATCCCGCCACCCAGCGTGAAGCTGAAGATTGGACCTGCCAAAGCAGATTGGGTCGTGAGTAGAAGTGCAAACAGGACTCTCATCCCGCCTCCGAATGGTCGCATAGTGACACCAGTGTAACAGAAATTAAGGCTGCTTCTTCTTTCGGAACATGTCGATCAAGCCTTGGACCGGGGCCTTCTGCGGATCGGCCGGCTGTTGTCCCTGGGGCGCGCCCTCGGTCGGTGCGGCCTGCTGTCCCTTGCCGCCCAGCGCGTCCAGAATTCCCCGAACACCCTTGGGATTGGCGAGCGCGGGAATCAGGTTCTTGGTCTTCATTTGCAGCAGTCTGGATGGATCCGGCGCGAAACGGGGTTTTGCGAAGGTGCCGGTGACTCGGGCTGGAATCACCAATTCCCCGTTGCCGTTGGCCAGCGCTGTTGTCAGGAATCCGCCAATGCCGGTGCCGCCCGCCTTCTGGCTCAACGCCTTGTCCAGAACGGCGGTTATCGCCAAGTCCAGAGTCTGGTCTGCAAGATTGATGCTGCCTTCGGCTCCGAGGGAGCTTCCATCCATTGTCAGCTGCAGATTGCTTGTGTTCGCGACGCCATCCACAACATGGATGTCGCCAGCCAGCTTCAGGATATTGGTGGCGTTGTCCGGCTGGGCCGCGAAGCCAAGGAATTTCCCGACATTGGCCAGCTCGTTCATGATGTTCATGCCAGCCAGCCGACCCTTCACCAAGCTCAGGTTCAATGTTCCGTTCAAAGACTTGGCCGGATCGCCCCCTCCCAATTTCATCTGGATATCGCCAGCCGCCCCGAGGGTGCCGTAAAGGGTATTCTTCATCGAGGACACCGCCGAGAGTAGCTGGTTGGAATCGACGCTGTCCATTTTTAGGCTGAGGGATACTGCCGCTGGCACTGCAAGGGTATTCACCGAAAGCGAGCCTGACTGCGTCCCGCCGTAGACCTGCGCGGTCAATGGGGCCAGCGTCATCACGCCCTTGTCGAAGGTGCCTTGTGCCTTGACGTTGGTCAACAGCACACCCTGGCTCGTCAAGCTTCCGATGTGGACCGAGCCTTTTCCCGAAAACGCCGCTGCTGGGGCCTGCTTTCCCGCAGCGGCGGTGGGCGGCGTGGTTGCGGTTGTGGTGGCTTTCTGGAGCTCCTCCACATCCACCTTGTCGAGATCGAAGTCAAAAGCCAGCGCAGGTGCGGCGAAATTCGTCACCGAGGCCGTTCCTTTCGCTGTCGTGCCCGCCAATGAGGCCACCAACTGCGTGATGGAAGCGGTGTTCCGGTCAAACTTTAGTGCCGCTGTCTGCACCCGGACGGGCTTGTTGATCGCCGCCGTCTGGATTTCGGCATCGCGCAGGGACCCGGTTCCGGAATACGCCAGATTGCCCTTGGTGGATCCGTTGACGCCCAAATCGAGCGAGAGCGTGCCTGTTCCCGAGACGCCTTCCGCCATTCCCAGCAACTGCGCAATGCCCAAAACCTCCTTCAAGCTTGCATTGTCCATGTTCACTGCAGCTTTGACCATCGAAGTCCTGCCATCCAGCTCGCCCCGAGCCCCGATGTTCACCTTGCCGGCTGTAAACTTCACGGAATTTGCCTTCAGGAGTTCCGACGCCAGATCATCGGCGAGATCGTAGTCAACCGTAAGGGGAAAGCCCAATGCCTTTCCGTTGGCGGAGGCGTTGTTGAGGTCGAATCTCCCCTTCACCGTTGCATTCCTGTTGGCTGAATGAATTGCGGCTGTTCCCGACACCGTGCCGTCTATGGGTAGATTTGCGCCCGAGAATCGGGACAGGCCCGAGAGCGGTGCTGCCGTGAGTGTCAGCTTCCCGTCGAATGGGGTATCCGCCGATCCAGTTGGACCGCCGGTGCCTTCGAACGCCAGCGAATCGGCCTTGCCACCAGGCAGCTGCGCATCGGCTTTCAGGTGGAACGCTTTCCCGGGAGCGAAATCCGTGAGTTCTACATCGACGTGTTGGTAGGTGGATCGTGATACCGGTTTCCCCAACTCGCTGGTGGCGATCGTGCCATCCGTGATCTTGAGCAGCGAAAGAATGAGTGGCGAACTGCCGCCGCCCTGCGGTTGTGGACCCATCAGATCGTCGAAATTCCACTTCGCGCCATCTTTCACGAACTCGATCGTTGGGTGAAGCAGTTCAAGCGCATCCACGTGGATTTCCTTGCGCAGCAGTGGAAAGAGCTCGGCCCGTACGCTGATCTGCTTGGCTGCCGCGAATGGCTTGCCGGTCGCGAAGGCCGACGTCTCACCGATGGAAATATCATCCACCTGAATCGCGAGCGGGAACAGGTGCAAACTGAGGTTGCCCAACGTCACCGGTCGATGGAGCTGCTTTTGGAGATCTGTCTGGATCGTTCCCCGGAACTGGTTCACGTCCACCAGGAGGAACAATGCTCCGACGGCCAGAACAAGGACGCCGCCGACGGCTCCCGCAACAAGGAGAACTTTTTTCATGCTCGTAAACTAGCTTGCCACAACTTCGTGTCGATTTGATCGCGTGAGTTGCGTTGGACGCTGTATCCGCTATAATCGGGACCAGTGCGGAGTTCCCGGGCCAAGGCGCAAAAGTGGATGTTGCTGCTGACAGCGCTGCTGGCGCTGGGTGCCGTCCACGCTTCTCCGGCGCGCACCAGCGAGCCGTCCGCCCAAGTGCGGTCCGCGGCCTGCTGGGTGTTGCAAGCCCGGGACCGGTCGCGGGCAGAGATACCGGCCGAGAAGGCCATTGGCTCCCGCCAGTCCGATCGCCGGTTCGGCGCGGAGTGCTTCCAAGAAAATTTTGGGCACCGTACCGAGATCTCCTCGCCCTACCTGTTCCAGCTTCCCCCGCCCTCCTTTACTGCCTAGACTCTCAGAACGCACCCGTGGATCCGGCAGCCTGCCGGAGTTCCTGCCAGCTCATTCTATTTGTCAGCACCAACACCCGAAGGAGGGTGATATGCGTCCATTCCTGAAATCATTTTTGTCCGCCGTGGTTCCGTCTTTCCATTCCAGCGCCCAGACGTCTGTTCAATCCATCCAGCGTCTCCGTGCGGAATTTTGCCAACTGTCCGACGCTGAACTCCGGAACCTTTTTCAATCCACCGACAACCTCGAACCTGTGGTGGCCATTACCGCCGAGTTTGCACGGCGGATTCTCGGCTTGGACATGTTCGAAGTCCAAATCCGTGGAGCGTTGGCACTTTGCAAGGGCAACATCGCGGAGATGCAGACCGGCGAAGGTAAAACGCTGGCCGCCGTGCCCGCCATCGCCTGGTATGCCAAGCGAGGTAAAGGTGTTCACGTGATGACCGTGAACGACTACCTCGCCCGGCGCGATTCCGAATGGATGGGCGGCATTCACCGGTCGCTGGGCCTTACTGTGGGCTGTGTCCATCAGGGAATGTCGCCAGCCGAACGCAAGTCTGCCTACGCCTGTGACATCACCTATGCCACGCCAAACGAGGTTGGCTTTGATTTTCTCCGCGACCAAATTGCACTGAAACGCGAGGACCAGGTCCATCGACCCTTCGCCGCCGCCGTCATCGACGAGGCCGATTCCATCCTGATCGACGAGGCGCGGATCCCGTTGGTGATTGCTGGCGGGGAGTTCGAGGACGACAATCCAGCCATCCGGGCCGACAAGCTCGTCCGCCAATTCCACCAGGGTGTTGACTTCCAGATCGAACAGCACTTCCGCAACACCAGCCTCACCGATGAGGGCATCCGGGCGGTGGAGGCACATTTCCGCTGCGGCAACCTTTTTGCGCCCGACAACCTGCCGATCCTTTCGGCGGTCCAGGACGCCGTTCATGCCCACGCCCTGCTGCGCCGGGACGTGGATTATATTGTGGTCAACGGGGCCATTGAATCCGTGGATGAGTTCAAGGGCCGGATTGCGCAGGACCGCCGATGGCCTGCGGGCCTGCACACCGCAATCGAGGCCAAGGAGTGCCTGGCCCTCAAGACCCAAGGCAGGATTCTGGGCTCCATCACGCTCCAAAACCTGATCGCCATGTACCCTGCGGTTTGCGGTATGACAGGGACCGCAGCTACCCAGTCTGACGAGTTCCTCAAGATCTACGACCTCGACGTGGAGGTCATTCCCCCAAATCGCCCGGTGGTCAGAGTGGACCACCCGGATTCCGTCTACCGGACACGGGCTGAGAAGGAGGCTGCGATTCTCAATGAGATCCGCACGGTCCACGCCACTCGCCGTCCCGTACTGGTCGGGACGGCGAGTGTGGAGGAATCCGAGCGGCTCAGTTGGCTGCTGCGCGACCTTCCCCACCGTGTTCTCAACGCCAAACACGAGGAGCGGGAGGCTGCGATGGTCAGCGCCGCAGGTGAGCGGGACGCCATTACGATTTCCACTAATATGGCTGGCCGTGGCACTGACATCAAGTTGGGCGACGGCGTCGCCCGGCTCGGGGGGCTCCACATCATTGGTACCAACCGCCACGAGGCGCGGCGTATCGATTTCCAATTGCGGGGCAGGGCAGGGAGGCAAGGCGACCCAGGCAGTTCCCGCTTCATCGTCTCTCTTGGGGACGACATCATGGTGCGCTATGGCGAGGACATCGTCCGCCTCAACCACACCCCGGAATCCGTGCAGCGGGTGGTGGAGAGCAAGAACTTGGAGATTCGCCTCTTTCTCCAAAAGTATGAGGGGACTCTCGAAGGGCAACGGCGCATGCTGCACGCGTATCGCCAGGAGGTACTGACCACCGACTTGCCCGATTTTGAGAAAATGGTGACCCTCCGGGCAATCGATGACCTGTGGTCCGACCACTTGGCGACGGTTGCCGAATTGCGCGACGGGGTTCAACTGGTTGCGTGGTCCGGTCGTGACCCGCTGCACGCGTTTCTCTCGCGCATCGACGGTCTATTCCGGGATTTGATGGATGCGATGCCCGGCGAGATCGAGGAACGCTTGGTCGAGGCGCGCGGAAGCGGCTTGGATCCGTCCCAACGCGGCGCCACTTGGACCTATCTGACCACTGACAATCCGTTCGGCCAGCTTAGCGACCGAATCCTGAAAGGTATCCTGCGAAAGGCCAGCGAGTGGGTTCGTTGACTCGACCGGCCCTCAGTGCTTCTGTTGGACCGATTTCGACACTTGGAGGCCGTATTCGCGCGCCTTCGCCATCACGGCCTGCCTGTCCAGCGTCAGGCAGCGGCGGTCGCGGACCACTTCGCGACCGTTGACGACGACGTCCTGCACGTTGCCACCCTTCAGCGCGTAGACGAGCTGGGAGTAGACATCGTACATTGGGACCGCGTTCGGCACGTCGAGGTCAATCGTAATCAAGTCGGCCCGCTTTCCGGTCTCCACCGAGCCGATTTCCTTGTCGAGGCCCAGTGCGCGGGCTCCGCCGATGGTTGCCATCTCGAACGCCTGCTTGGCTGGCAGGGCCTCGGGGTCGTTCCTGACGAGTTTTTGCAACTTTGCGGCGAGATCGGCCTCTTCCAGAAGGTCGAAATCGTTGTTGCTGCCGGCAGGGCCGTCGGGACCCAGGCCCACCGCGATGCCGCGCTTCAGGAGTTCCACCACCGGAGCCGCGCCACTCGCGAGTTTCATATTGCTGGACGGGCAGTGCGCCACGCCGCAGCCACGGAGTTTTAGCGTGTCCATGTCCTTGGAATCGAGCCAGACGCCGTGCGCTGCGACGGTGCGGCCGGAGAAAAAGCCGATGGACTCCAGCGTCTGGGTTGGGCTCTGGTGCCGTTGTGCCTGGTTGTCGTCGTTCTCCTTCTTGGTTTCGGAGAGGTGGATCAGAATCGGCGCGTTGTACTTGTTTGCGAGGACGCGCGATGCTTTCAGCGTTTCCAGCGAATTGGTGTAGAGGGCGTGCGGCGCGATGGCGGCCACAATCAGCGGGTCGCCCCGGAACCGTTCCAGGAAGCGCTCGCCCAACTTGAGGGCGTCGGCAGGTGTTTTGGCGTCAGCCACTGGGAATCCGATAACGGTTTCACCCAGTACCCCCCGGATTCCAGCCTCCTTGGCTGCTTCGGCGACCACGTCCTCGAAGTAGTACATGTCGGTAAACGTGGTGGTCCCCGAAAGGAGCATTTCCAGCGCGGCCAGACGGGTTCCCCAGCGGACGAAATCAGCCGATACGTTCTTGGCCTCGGCGGGGAATATGAAGTTGTTGAGCCAGTCCTGGAGTTTCAGGTCGTCGGCGACACCGCGGAAGAGCGACATCGCGGCGTGGGTGTGGGTGTTGACCAAGCCTGGGGTTAGGATGGCGTTGGGCCGATCAATGCGGCGCTTGGGCTGCCA
>CAITMP010000035.1 GCA_903893525.1 uncultured Acidobacteriia bacterium
TGCCGGAGCCGGGGTCTGGGCGAAAGTCATGGCGGCGACTGCGATGGTGAGAATGATGGTCTTCATGGTCGTATCTCCTGTTTTTCGTTTTGGGAATGCTGGAATTTGGACTACTTGGCCGCGGGCTTGACAGCTTCGGCGGGTTTCACGGCTTCCATCTTGGTGTCGGTCTTCTTGACCTTTTTGGCCGCCTTCTTGGCGGTCTTGGCCGGAGCGGCGGTAGCTGTTGGGGCTGCGGGAGCCGGGGTCTGGGCGAAGGTCATGGCGGCGACTGCGATGGCGAGAATGATAGTCTTCATGGTCGTATCTCCTGTTTCGTTTCTTTGTGGGTGTAACTTAGCTCTTGGTGGTGAGTATTACTTGGCGGCCAGGTGCGCCTTGTGCTTGTGCACCCGGTGGGCGGCGGGCTTTACAACAACAGTCTTCTTGACCTTCTTCGCGTGCTTCGCGGTTTGGTGGGCTGGCGCGGAATGGGGTGTTTCGGGGGCCGTCACGGGCTTGGCGGGGACGCTTTGTGCGAACGTCAGTGTGGCGGCGGCGAGGGTGAGGATGATAGCTTTCATGGTGTTTCTCCTTCTTTGTCTTGAGGCTTTTTCTTGAGGCCGTTTCTCTTTCCGCCTCTGTACATAGAGACGAGGGGGATTATTAACCGAGTCTGAACGCGTTGTTAAATGACGTTCATTCTGTTTTGTGCGAAAATACATGTAACGGTCCACGCCGGACTGTTCCGCACTCCTGTCCCGCACTCTTGGTCGAGCTCTGAGTTTCGAAGGGAGTCTACGATGGCAAACGTACTGATGGTCGGCTTGGACGAGGCCGCCGCTAACAGGATTGGTGTCGCCTTGGGTCGAGGTCGGCATCGTATTGAACGCATTCCGGCAACAGCCCATCCAAGGGATCTTGATCACGCGGACGTCGTTTTCGCCGGGTCCGACCCCAACCAGTACCTGCCGCTGCTGCGCGGCTTCCGATCCTCCCACCCCGCGACGCCGTTCGTGGTTGTGGCCCGCATGCCGGAAACCTCGGCATGGATTGACGCCATGGAAGCTGGTGCAACCGACTACTGTTCGGAAATGGATGGCACCCGCCAACTCGGCTGGCTGATGGATTCGCTTTTGCCTCTGGCCAAGGCCGTCTCAGCCGTATAATTCTTGGATATCCCGTTACAGGACAAGATCATGAAGCTCAACCGAGGCCTAGCGGCCCTATCCCTATTCGTGTGTGCCGCGGCCAGTGCTGCCGTCCCGACGCCCGAATCGCACTTTGGACACAAAATTGGCGTTGACAGGGTTCTGCTGGACTGGGCCAAGGTGGTCTCCTACTTCCAGGAACTGCCCAAGTACAGCGACCGCATTCGTGTGGAGGAGTACGGCCGCACCGCCGACGGTCGGCCCATGATCGCCGCGACCATTGCCGATCCCGCCACCATCCGCAACTTGGACCGCTACAAGGAAATCCAGCGCCGTTTGGCTGACCCGCGACTGACGTCGCCGGCACAGGCCGAGCCTCTCTTCCGCGAAGGGAAGAACGTGGTCCTGATGACCTGTTCTGTCCATGCCACCGAGGTGGCCTCGACCCATTCGGCAGTCGAATTCGCGTACCGGCTCCTCACCGAGTCCAATCCGCGCTTCGACGCGATCCTGAAGAACACGATCTTGATCCTGGTGCCCAGTATCAACCCCGACGGCGTCGATATCGTGACCCAGTGGTACAGGAAGACCCTGAACACCAAGTGGGAGGGGACGAGTCCGCCGGAACTGTATCAGAAGTACACGGGGCACGACAACAACCGCGACTGGTACATTTTCTCCCAGCCCGAAACCCGCGCCACGATTTCGAAACTGCACAACGGTTGGCATCCGGAAATCGTTTACGACGTCCACCAGCAGGGCTCGGGAGCCTCGCGCATCTTTATTCCGCCATGGTTGGACCCGATCGAGCCCAACATCGACCCGATTCTGTCGCAGGAAATGAACATGATCGGGACATCGATGGCGTCGGATCTGACCTCCGCCGGCAAGACCGGTGTGGCGATCCACGCAATTTACGATTTTTGGACTCCGTCGCGCCATTACCAGGCTTTCCACGGGGGGCTTCGGATTCTTACCGAATCTGCGAGCGTGAAGTTGGCCACTCCCATTACGGTGAGTCCGTCGGAGATTGACCAGTCGGCCTTGGGATATGACCCGCGCGCGCGCAGTTGGAACTATCTGGAGCCTTGGAAGGGCGGAACTTGGCGTTTGCGGGATATCATTGACTACCAGCAGGTTGCCTTCGAATCACTGCTCTACAACGCAGCGATCCACCGCGAGGAGATGCTGCGCAGTTTCTATAAAGTGGCACAGCACCAATTGGAGCGGACGACGCCCTGGGGCGCGGTGATTTCGGCCAACCAAGCCGATCCGGGCGCGACGCGCAAAATGTTGGAAACACTCGCTTTCGGGATGGTGGAGATTTCCAAGGCACCGAATGGCGATTACGTCATCCCGTTCCAGCAGCCGTACTCGGGGTGGGCGAAGTCTTTGCTGGAGAAACAGGATTATCCGGTGGACCTCCTGTATCCCGGCGGCCCCCCGAAGCGCCCGTACGACGTGACCGCGCATACCTTGCCGATGCTATTCGGAGTGGAATCGAAATTTGTGGAGCAGCCGGTGGCCGGACTGTCCAAGGTGTCGATTGCGGCACCGGCACCGGCGACCGTTTACAAGGCTTCCGATTCCGATGGGTGGAAGGCCGCGAACGCGGCTTGGAAGACGGGGAAGCCGGTCTGGCGAAACCAAGCTGGTGATTTTGCGGTTTCAACCATGCCCTCCGGGACAGGCTGGGAACCGATGAAGCAACCGAGGGTTGGGCTATACCGTAGTTTCCGGGCCAATATGGACGAAGGCTGGACCCGTTGGTTGATCGAGGAATTCGGGTTTGCCTACTCGACGCTCCGCAATGCGGATATCCGGGGCGGGGGATTGCGGTCCAAGTTCGACACTATTGTGTTTGCGGACGAAACACCCAATGTGATCGCCGACGGGGCCCGAGAGGATGCCGTGCCAGCCGAGTTCGCGGGTGGTCTGGGATCCGAGGGTGCCGATGCGCTCAAGAAATTCGCTGCTGAAGGCGGGACAATCGTGTTCCTGAACCGCGCGTCCGGGTATGCAATCCAAAACTTGGGTGTTCGGGCGAAGAATGTGTTGGCTGGGGTGGCACCGAAGGATTTCTACTGTCCGGGATCGCTGCTGAACGCAAAGTTGGACCGGACGAGCCCGCTGGCCAAGGGTTTGCCGGAAAACCTGCCTATCTGGATGGAAACGAGCCCGGCGTGGGAAACCGAGGAGCCTGCGGTCATGAAGTATGTCGACTCAAAAGTGCTGGCGTCCGGCTGGCTGTTGGGCGAAAGCCGGATTTCCGGCAAGACAGCACTGATCGATGCCAAGTCCGGGAGCGGGCACATCATCCTTTTCGGGATGCGTCCCCAGTACCGGGCGCAGAGCTATCTGACTCTGAAATTGTTTTTCAACGCCTTGGTGAGGGGGCTTTAGCCCCCTTGCTTGGCTGGCGGTACCTCAGATATCGGTACCCTTGATGACGTGTCTGGTTTCGGAGTGCGACGCCCACGCGCCGAGTGCCA
>CAITMP010000036.1 GCA_903893525.1 uncultured Acidobacteriia bacterium
CTGAACTTTGACCTCATTTACAGCGATGGATTGCAGCCGATCGATTCCCCCAAGTACAACTGGATCGACTGGGCCACGCTCGACTGCGTGAAGGCCGACGGGTCCACGGCCCGGGTGCGCTTGTGGGACTACGCGACACTGGCCGCCGGGGAGGATTTCGCGGCGGCGTCAACGACGTTGAACTTGACTAGTTCCGGCACTGTCGAGGCTTTCGACCGGGCGACCCTGTGGTACGAAAATTTGGCTTTCGACTACATCGCGCCGGACGGCCGTTCGTCCGTTGAGTTGCAGTTTTTCGCGCACGGAACCGGCACCACGCACTCGATCACCGTGAATGGACGCACCTATTCGCATACCGAGACTTTGACGGCGGGCGAAAGCAGCGCCATGCAGGCCTCGGCGCTGGTGGGGCTGATGGCAGGCGATCCGGACGTGGTTGCCAGCATCGGCAGCGTGGCCTATTCGGTCGTGCTCTCGGTGCGGTCGGACCGGTCCGGTATGGATATTCCTGTTTCCGCGTCGGACGGCAATGCGGCAGTCAACATGCGCTTAACCACCACGGCCATAGCGGCGGCGAATTTGGCAGCGCAGGTCAACGGTGCGGACTGGGTGACGGCGAATCCCCCGTATTCGCTGATGGCGTCGGTATTGGGATCGCAGCTGACGTTGACTGCGGGGAGGTTTGGCACGGTCGATGTTTCGGGAACCGCGGTTACTTGGGTTTCGGGTACACGGTTTCCCGGCATTCCGGCGGGAGCGCCGATCTTCCTCGCAGGCGTGCCGTATTCAGTTGCCAGCGTGGATTCACCCACGTCGCTGACGCTGGCCAGCTCCGCCGGAACTCTGGCAGGGGTGAGGTATTCGGCTCCGCGCGGGGGGCGCGACGGCAATTTGATCCAGCTGTATACAACTTCAAAGTCATCCACCCTGGGCTTTGATTTGGCACAGGCGCAACTTTCCGGCGGGCGTTCGGATGTGACGTGGCATTGCTCGGTCGAGTTTTCGGCGATGATTGCCGAGGCTCCGGACCACTCCTTCGTTCGACCCGACTCACTGCGCCAGTGCTGGCTTACGTTCGCGCCGTCGCTGGTTGTGGGCCGCTATCCTGCCACCGAGTGGACCGCAGTTTTCTCGAACTGGGCCCTGTCGGGCAATGAATCTAAGAAAGCGCTCAAGGTGGCGGGGCCGGGAAGCGTGCGGATTGAGGAGTCCGATCCGGCATGTACGTTCAGCCCTGCGTCCTCATCCACAGCAGAAACCGGTTGGGTCGTCGAATCGGGATTCTACTCCCAGTACTTCGCCAAGGCAACGAGGGACATGGCCGCCACCGTGACGATCTCCTACACCTGCCAATCCACGCACGACCTCTATATCGGCACCTCCTTGTATTCGGACAGGGCCAAGGTCGGGGTCAGCGTGGACGGCGCGTCCGAGTACGAGTTGGAGTGCCAGCTCGCGACATCGTCGGCGGTTGTGACACGAAGGCGGGTGGCAGTGGGTGTGGCCGCGGGCAGGCACACCGTCACCATTCGCATGATTCGGTCCGGAGTCTTCTATTTCGACTTCCTGGAAGCTGCCGTCGTTTCGGACATCCCGGATGCCTTGGCACCCCGGACCGGCATATCGCCAGCGCTGGACTTCGATACCGACCATACATACAAACTGCCGCCCGAGCGGGTCGTCTGGATGCTGGACAGATTGGGGTATGCGGGGCCTGTGAACGAATATCTCGGGGTGTTCTGGTGGAATGAACGGACCCGTTCCGGCGGGAGCTTTTCCACCGGGCAGCTGACATTCGGGGGTACGTTTGCGGGCGGGGACACGGTATTTCTGACTGTGAATGGAGCCACACTGGGGAAGACGGTGTTCCCCGCGGATTCGGTGTCCACCATTGCCTATCACTTTGCTGCGTACTTGAACAGCGCGTTTGTAGGCATTTGGGCGTCGGCATCGGGTGGGGTCCTTACAATGACGGGGCGGTCCCCTTCTCCCGACTACAACGTGACGGTTTCGGTTTCGACAACGTCGTCGGCCGGGACTGTGGCTGTAACGACCGCTCCGACCGCCGGAATCTACCCGACTTGGGTGATTGATGCCACGGTATCCCCCCCGTTGAACCGGGCCGCCCGTGATTGGCACGCCGGTTTCTTCAGCTTGTGCGCTGCTCGTGGGCGGGAGGTGACCACCGCGTGTTCTATGGAATTGGTGAACCCGCCTTCGGGTTATGCGGCTGAATTCCCGGACACCGCCCATACCCAAGTGGCCACCGCGACCGGATTCGGATCCCTCGTGTCGAACCACTGCGCGACCGGGTCGCCAAGCCTGCTGGCGTACCAGAAGGCCGTGTATCGGGAAATCGCCCGGCTCCAGTCGGTGGCGGGGCTCGTGCCGTCGGTCCAGTACGGCGAGTTTCTGTGGTGGTACTTTGCCGGGCCGGGAGGGATGGGTTTTTACGATGACGACACCCGGGCCGCAGCCATTGCCGCCCTTGGCCGTGAGCTGCACGTGTTTACGGGTCCCGATGACGACCCTGCGGTGAACGGTGGTGCTGACGCATTGTTCCTGCGGAACCGGCTCCGAGACCACGTGTCGACCCTGGTGGGCGATGTTCGCTCCGCTTATCCGACGGTCCGTTGCGAAGTACTGTGGCCGTACGATGTGAATTATCCGAGTCCTGTCGGCGGACTCGGGGGCCGCTTGAACCGGTTCATCAACCTGCCTGAGGAATGGCAGGCGAAATCCAGCAGCGGTCTGGACCGGATGAAGGTGGAGGCGTTGGCCTTCGGGGCCATCCAGCGGGATTTGGACCGCGCGGAGGAGGCCATCCGCCTGTTCCCGGATTTCGGCTGGCCGTTGGACTCGGTGCGATACCTGGTACCGGTATTCGGTTCCGCAACGCCTTGGAACCGCGAATTGGCCCTCGCCATCGGTGCCGGTTTGACGGTGAACAACCTTTGGGCTTTCGACCACATCTGCCTATACAATCTGGATGTGCCGGAGCCAGGACTGCAGCGGCGGTCGATCGTCAAGGCGGCATAGCCCCGCGTTCGGTATCCTAGTAGGAGCGTGGTGATTGAGGAAGAGTTCGGACAACCGATGGCGGACAAAACGCCGTGGCAGCGCGTGCAGAATGCGCGCCATCCCAAGCGTCCCCATACGCTCGACTACGTCCAGCGAATCCTGACGGACTTCCAGGAAATCCACGGCGACCGTCTGTTTGGGGACGATGCTGCGATCGTTTGCGGCATGGGGCGGCTCGAAGGCCAGCAGGTGATGCTGATCGGTGAGCAGAAGGGCCGCGACACCAAGCAGAAGTTGCTGCGGAACTTCGGCATGCCGAAACCGGAGGGATACCGGAAGGCGCTGCGAGCCATGGAAATGGCGGATAAGTTCGGACGCCCGATCATTGCGTTCCTGGATACTCCGGGCGCTTACCCAGGCATCGACGCCGAGGAGCGCGGACAAGCCGAGGCGATTGCCCGCAATCTGCGCGAGATGGCCCGCTTGCGGGTTCCCGTGATTTCCGTCTGCATCGGCGAAGGCGGCAGCGGCGGTGCCTTGGCGCTGGGCGTCGGCAACCACGTGCTGATGCTGGAAAACGCCGTCTACAGCGTGATTTCCCCTGAGAGTTGTGCAGCCATCATCTGGCGCGATTCGGGTAAAGCCGAACAGGCCGCAGCCGCCCTGAAGTTAACGGCCAAGGACCTGCTGGGTTTGGGGCTGATCGACGGAATCATCGCCGAACCGTTTGGCGGCGCGCATGAAAACCACGACGAGGCGGCGCGTTTGCTCCGGGAGCAACTGTTGGCGTCGCTGGCGGAATTGACCGCGCTTTCGAAGGATGAAATCGTGCGGAATCGTTATGAGAAGTTCCGCAAGATGGGCAACTTCTTCGCTGGAGCCTAGTTTAGGGCATCCCGGGGGTCGATATGCAACTTAGACGCCTTTACGTCCACAACTTCCGGTGCTTGGAAAACTTTGAACTGCCGCTGGCCGGGTACTCGTCCGTCCTGTTGATTGGCAAGAACGGAATGGGCAAAACCACTGTTGGCTTGGCTCTGGAGATCCTCCAAAAAATTGCACGGGGCACAAACAGAATTGCCGATCTGGTCAAGCCTGCCGATATGACCCGTGGCGGTACGGATGTTCCTGTTCGTTTCGTGATCGAGATGGAGCACGGGCAATCGGTCTACGAATACACGCTTGCACTGGAATTTCCAAGGGGCTTCAAGGAACTCCGCGTCCTCGAGGAGCGGCTGAACGTGAACGGCAAGCAGGTGTTCACCCGCGACGGAGCGGTGGTCAGCATGGTCAAGGAAGGTGGCGATGCGGCAGCCAGGTTCAAGATCGACTGGCACTTGGTTGCTCTTCCGATCGTGGATGGAAAATCCATCGCGGCCATTCGGCAAGAAATGGCTCGGATGCTGATCCTCAGTCCATCTCCCGACCGCATCACGGGCGAGTCTGAAAGCGAGACGTTGGAGCCCCGTAGGGACGTGAGCGACTTCGGTGCATGGTTTTCCGGACTCCTTGCCTATGCACCTGCCGCCTACGCTCAAATTGACGCTTACATCCGCCAGGTAATGCCCGATATCAAGGACATCAAGAATCCGTTGATCGGGACATCGTCCCGCCGTCTTGAGGTTCAATTCTCGAACCACCTCGGAACCCTCCGTGTCCCCTTCAAGGACTTGTCGGATGGCGAGAAATGCTTCATGGTTTGCGCTCTCGTGCTGGCTGCAAACGAGGCTTACGGCCCTGTTTTCTGCTTTTGGGACGAACCCGACAACTATCTGGCCTTGCCCGAGGTCGCTGATTTCATCCTTTCCCTCCGGGCGACTTTTGAACGCGGGGGACAGTTTGTCGCGACTTCCCACAATCCGGAAGCTATCCGCTCCTTTTCACGTGACAATACGATTGCACTGCACAGGGCCAGCCATTTGGAGCCAACCATGGTGCGTCCTTTGAAAGAGATGCAGATCAACGGCGATCTAGTGGCCGCCATGCTGCGTGGCGATCTGCCATGGGAATAAACAAGGAAAGACCGCACCTCCATCTGCTTCCCGAGGACGACCAGGATGCGGACCTTGCGAAGGGCTTCTTGTTGCACCTGAAAGAAAACTGGAGGACTGTGCCGGTCATGGTGTTGCCGCCACCTGGTGGCTGGCTGAAAGCGCTCGAATACTTCCGGGACAACCTCATTGCCGACATGCGGCGTTGCAAGGGACGTAGAACTGTAATCGTGATCGACTTCGATGAGGACGATGATCGTAGGCGCAAGGCCCAGAGCTTCATCCCGGATGACGTGGCTGATCGTGTTTTTGTGGTGGGATCGTGGAAGGAGCCGAAGGATCTCAAGAAGGCCTTCGGTCTGAACTGCGAGGCGATTGGCCGAAAGATCGCGGGGGAGTGCGTGGCGGGGGAGTGCGTGAATTATACCGGGAACTCCTGGGAACATCCATTACTCGACCATAACGCCGGGGAAGTCCGCAGGCTCGGACCGCTTGTCCGGGAATTGGTTTCCTGAGTTGCAGCCGGGGAGAAACGAAAGATGCCAAAATCCAAAATCAAGTGGCCGGTGATCGCCGGCGTTGCCTTCATGGTGGCCTTCATCGCCGCCATGGTGTATTCCACGATGGGCAACAACAGCTTCCGCTGCGAGGTCTGCATCGATTTCGGCGGACGCCAGGTTTGCCGCAACGGCGCTGCCTCCACCGAGGCCGAGGCCGAGAGAATCGCCACAACTTCGGCATGCACGGACCTCTCCAGCGGCATGACAAGCCTCATGCAATGCGAGCAATCGGCACCCCGGCACGTCACCTGGAAAAAGTGACGCCGACTTTTGAGCCGTTTAAGTTCATTGCTTTCAGTCTCTTGCAGATATTTTGCACCCCGCCTGTGGTATCCTGAATCGATTCTCGTGAACAAATCTTCGCCGGGAATCGTCTCTTGAACTTGCGCCCCCTGTTTCCCGGCGCCTCTGCAAATTCGACCGACTAGAACCGGAGTATTGTCAACGTGAAAACCAAGTGGAAAGTTGTAATCGGCGTCGTGGTGGTTGCTGGAGTCGCCGGCGGCGTCTTCGGTAGCATTCAGTACCAGAAGCGTGGCATTGTCACGGTGCAGACCGGCAAGGTCCTCAAAGAAGATCTCGCCAGTGTTGTGACCGCGTCCGGCGAAGTGAAACCACGCAATTACATCAGTATTGGTGCCGAGTACTCCGGCCAGTTGACAGACATTTTGGTGAAGGAAGGCGACCACGTCAACAAGGGCCAACTGCTGGCCCGCATCGATGAAGCCCAGTCCCAGGCCGATGTCAACGCGCAGAAGGCGGCCCTGAGCTCGGCCGAGGCCGACGCGGCGGCCAGCGAGGCAGGTGTGAATGCCGGGAACGACAATATCGCGGCGCTCGAATCCACCGTCAACCGCACCAAGTCCGACTTGGTCCGCTACGAGCGCGACTTCAAGCGCGGCGAGCAACTGTTCAAGGACGGCCTGATTCCCCGTTCCGATTTCGAACAGCGCCAAGCCGTTTTCGACAGCCAGAAGTCGTCGGTTGCAGAAGCGCAGTCCCGCGTCGTCCAAGCCAGGACGCAGCTCGCACAGTTGAAAGCCCAGTTGGCCGGCACCCAGAAGCGCATTGCGCAGTCGCAGGCCGGATTGGCCCGCGTTTCCGACATCTTGAAGAAGCACGAGGCCCGCGCGCCGATCAACGGACTGGTGACCTACCTTCCCGTCCGCGTCGGTGAAACCGTGGTTCCCGGCATTCAGAATTCGGCAGCCAGCACCATCATGACGATTGCCGACATGTCGATCGTGACGGCAGAGGTCAAAGTGGACGAGACCGACATCGTCAACGTGAAGCTCGACCAGCCAGCCGAAATCACCGTGGACGCGATTCCGAACAAGGTTTTCAAGGGCCACGTGATCGAAATCGGGAACACCGCGATCCTCCGCTCGACCGGGTTGGCTGCTTCCACCAGCTCAACCTCCAGCCAGGAAGCCAAGGACTTCAAGGTGATTGTCGCGATGGACAACCCGCCGGATGAAATCCGCCCCGGTCTGTCCTGCACGGCGAAGATCACCACCGCCACCCGGAAGGACGCGACCGCAGTGCCGATCCAAGCCCTCACCACCCGCACCAAGGGCGATTTGATCGCCGACAAGGACAAGCCCGCCAATCCCGATCCTGCCACCATCAAGGCGAACAAGGAAGAGCTTCAGGGTGTGTTCGTCGTCGTGGGGACCAAGGCGGAATTCCGCAAACTCGAAACCGGGATCACTGGTGCAACGGACATCGAAGTGCTCAGTGGCCTGAATCCGGGTGACGAGATTCTCACAGGCAGCTACCAGACGGTCCGGTCGATAAAGAACGGCACGACAATCAAGATCGACAACAAGCCGCCGGATGCCAAGCCCGCAAGCTAGGCCGTTCCGTATCAGGAGAAACCGATGGCAACCCTAACGGCCCAGGAAATCACCGCGCGCGGCGAGCAGTTGAAGCGCGACGGGATCGTGATCCGCACCTACGACATTTGGAAGACCTACGTGATGGGCGACCAGGTGATCAATGCGGTGTCCGGTGTCAGCATAGAGATCAAGCGCGGGGAATATGTCGCGATCATGGGACCGTCGGGGTCGGGCAAATCGACCCTGATGAACCTGATCGGGTGCCTGGATTCACCGAGCCAGGGCGAGTACTACATCAATGGCAGCTTGGTCAGCCAAATGGGCGACGACGAGTTGGCCACGATCCGCAACAAGGAAATTGGGTTTGTTTTCCAGACCTTCAACTTGTTGCCGAGGGCCAGCGCCCTGCACAACGTGGAGCTGCCGTTGATTTACAACGGCACGCCGCCCGCACAGCGGATCGAGAAGGCGAAGCAGGCATTGCGCGAAGTGGATCTGGAAAAGCGCATGGACCACAAGCCGAACGAGCTTTCCGGTGGTCAGCGCCAACGTGTCGCCATCGCCCGCGCGCTGGTGAATTCGCCGTCGATCATTCTGGCCGACGAGCCAACCGGCAATTTGGATACCGCGACCGGCAACGAAATCATGGCCTTGTTCGCACGGTTGCACAAGCAGGGCAATACCATCGTGCTGGTGACCCACGAGCATGACATTGCCTTGCACGCGCACCGGATCATCGCGGTCCGGGACGGCAAGGTGGAGCGCGACGAGGTGATCCCGCATTAGGGCGGTCGCTCCGCCGGGCGTCCTTCGCTACCGGCTTCGTATACTGGAGTTTCCGCCGCTCCGCGTTGAGCTGGTCCGCAATTTCCCATGCCGATCCGCGTTGCGCTCCACCACAAGACCACTTACCGGTACGACCGGCTCGTGAAGCTCTCCCCGCAGGTGGTCCGCCTGCGTCCCGCACCCCATTGCCGCACACCCGTCACGGCCTACTCGCTGAAGCTGTCGCCGCAGGGCTATTTTCTAAATTGGCAGCAGGATCCGCAAAGCAACTATCTGGCCCGCATTGTCTTTCCAGACAAGGTGGACCATTTCCAAGTCGAGGTCGATTTGGTGGCGGAGATGACCGTCATCAATCCGTTCGACTTCTTCCTGGACGAGTACGCGGACAAATTTCCGTTCACGTACGAGGCATCGTTAGCTGCTGAACTTGCCCCGTTCCTCTCGTCAGGTCCTCCCACACCGCTGCTGCGCAACCTGATTGAATCGATCGACCTGACCCCGGTCCGCACCATCGACTTTTTGGTCTCTATCAACCAGAAGGTGCAGTCCCTTGTGGGTTACCTGATCCGCATGGAACCGGGTGTCCAGACGTCCGAGGAGACGCTGACCCTGCGCACGGGATCGTGCCGCGACAGCGCCTGGCTATTGGTGGAACTCCTTCGCGGCCTTGGACTGGCGGCCAGATTCGTATCCGGCTACCTGATTCAGCTGAAGCCGGACCTGAAACCGGTTGAGGGTCCGGAAGGCCCCACCGCCGACTTCACCGACCTGCACGCTTGGACAGAGGTCTACCTTCCCGGCGCGGGCTGGGTCGGTCTGGATCCCACTTCCGGTCTTTTCGCTGGCGAGGGGCACTTGCCCTTGGCCGCAACCCCGCACCCCTCCGCAGCTGCTCCCGTCAG
>CAITMP010000037.1 GCA_903893525.1 uncultured Acidobacteriia bacterium
GATCGGGTACGCGGAGATCGATTTCACGGCGTTGGGCGAACCACTGATCGACCGGGCCCGCTTGGAAGAGATCGACCCCACGGCGTTCCGCAGACTCCCCCAAGGGTCCGGCAGCCGCCTCGGAGGGACTTGCGGTCTTGATGAACGGTTGTTGGCACTTTTGGACGGGTTCAGGTGATGCGGGCCGCCGGTACTGGCTGCGATAGGCCGAGGCCCATCATCCCTGGTACGTGCTACCCATCAGCGAGATCTTGCGGGCAAGGTTCTCGACCGCCATCGAAAGGAACGTGCTCAGTGCCGAGTTCGGCGCGTAGTCCGCGGGCAGGAGGTTGCTCACGCGCCCGTCCTCGACGAAGCCCCAGGCGCGCCCCCATTTACCCCTATTCTCGCGGTCAAACACTGCTATGGCCACGCCTCCGCCTCCGCGCACGAGCGAAAAGCACGGGACATCGGTCAACCCATCGCCGACCACGACCATGCGGTCGAGCGGCACGCGGAGGCGCTCCCAAGGCACCTTGCGGTTGACCTCGAAGGGCCGGCCCCGCCATTCAGGGCCGACCAACCCCTTCTGCACCTGGAAAACGTAGCGGGTCTTGTCCGTGAAACTGACCACCTTGCGGACCCCGCAAATGGCACCGTCAACATCATAGGCGAAGTCAGAGGCCCAGATGTCCGTGAACTCGCCCGCGATCGGGGTCTGTCGCAGCACATCGCCCAGCCCAGAACTGACAAGGTAGAACTCGAGGCGGGCCCGCGGGTTGGCGAGGCGGCACTCGTCCCTCAAGCGCTGGAACATTTCCGGCACGCCGGGATGCAACGGCAATTGCCGACCCCATTCCTCGAGGTCGCCGCGGCGGATGGGCGGCATGCCATTCAATCGGCCGAGCTCCAGCATCCGGTGCAAGTACGCCGGGATGGGGTCCCAACCCGCGTTGAGAAGTGGTTCCACGTCCTTCCAGAAGGCAGGGACATCCACGCCGCAGCGCGCGAGAAATCCGGACGTGCTATCCGGCGCGAGCGTGTCGTCGAAGTCGAAGAGGATGGCGATTGTTTCGTGCATGAGGGGTGGAGGATAAAGAATTTGGAATGGGTCGCTGTACCCAAGGGCCGGGACGGCAGCGCAGGGCTTGGCACACCGGTCGAGGGATGTTGGCTTCGAACGCTGGGGCCAGCTTGGCCCAGCAAGCCTAGCCCACGAGGTGATCGATGGCCTGGCGGCTGCGAACTTGGCCGGCGCTACAGTGGATCACCACCGGGCGCGGCAGGTTAAGCATCAACTCCTCGAGGAGTGCCAATTCTGCGCGCGTCAGAGTCCCGGGCCCATTGAGGGAGATAGGCAAACTGGCGGCCTCGAGTCCCTCGTCACGGTAAGCGCCGAGCAAACCCGCTGGCAGGTGCGCATACCAGCCCAACTCAGCCTCGTTGAGGAGGCAGAGTACCGAGCGCACACCGCGTGCCTTGACGGCTGCTATCCAGCGAGAAACGTCGGTGGCCGGGATGAACTGGCACTCGCTCCCGAAGCCGGGACGGCAGGCGCGGCCAAGCAGATGCTTAGGCAGCCAATCCTGGAACGGGGATGAATCAGTGGAGGGGCGACGGGGTTTCATTGGTGATTTATTCAAGACGGAAGCCTAACAGTTCATTGAAAAACCCGAAGAATCTAATGAATCGTGGTTTTCGTTGTTCGTCGGATTTGAATGCGTGGAGCTGTTGATCCTCAGGCCGATATGTTCTGCCTGATTTCTCCTGAGAGCCGGGTCCCGAAGGACCATCCGTTGCGTCGGATAAAGGTGCTGGTGGACACCGCTCTCAAGGACCTGTCCCCACTCTTCGATGAGATGTACGCGAGTGAAGGTCGCCCATCAATCCCGCCCGAACGGTTGCTCAAGGC
>CAITMP010000038.1 GCA_903893525.1 uncultured Acidobacteriia bacterium
CCGCGCGTAGGCAGCGTGGTGCCCGCTTAAGGTACCGTTGAATGAGGTGGACCCCATCGATTACAGTGTCAACCCGCGCGCCCGACCGGGACATCCTTCTGGGATGGACAATGGTAACGATGAATTGGCTGGACTCGCTTGAAGTCGTGGTGGTCGCCCCTGATGCTGACGAGACGCCAACCGTATCCTTCCGCCATTTTGACCAACTCCCTGCTTGTGCAGCGCTTCGGCATGCCAAATGCTGCACCCCAATTCTGCCATGAATGGGAGGATCGAGCGCAAATGGTTCGAATGGGTAGGGCTCGGTTCCCTTTGCCCCAGCAGGCTAGCTTGTTCGTTATAGCCGGTGGACGATTCGAGGCACTCAGAGATCCTCGGATTGGGCATGACCTGCTGCCCGACAATGGCGATCCAAGCCACTGCCGAACACTCGGCTCCGACATGGCACTCCCCCAAAATCCCCCCAGCGCCACCACCCGGCTAAACTGGTAGTTCATGCGGATCGCCCTAGGGCAGATCAATCCCACCGTTGGCGACCTCGTCGGCAACGTCTCTCTCTGCACCCGTTTCGCGCGCGACGCCGCTGAACGCGGTGCGGAACTGATCGTCTTCCCCGAACTCAGCGTCACCGGCTACCCGCCGCGCGACCTTGTCGAAAAACACACCTTCATCCCCGCCAACGAGGAAGCCGTCCTCCGTCTCGCCGAATCCACCGCCGACCTGCCCTTGGCCGTGATCGCCGGCTATGTCGGCCACTCCGAAAAGTCCGTCGGCAAGCGCGCCACCAACTCCGCCGCAATTCTGCGCGGCGGCCAAGTCCTGATGAGGCAGCAGAAAATCCTGCTCCCCACCTACGACGTTTTCGACGAGGCCCGCAACTTCGTTCCAGCCGACAAACAAACGCTCTGGCGGGACGGTGACACCAACGTCGCCCTGACCATTTGCGAGGACGCCTGGAACGACAAACTCTTCTGGCACCCCCGCCTCTACTCCCGCGATCCGGTCGAGGAGCTGATGCTCCAAGGCGGCGATATCCTCGTCAGCATCAACGCTTCCCCGTTCCACATCGGCAAGCGCGAGCTGCGGTACGACATGATCCGGTCTATGGCCCGCCGCTACGGCAAGCCTGTCGTTATGGTGAACCAAGTCGGCGGCAACGACCACGTGATTTTCGACGGCTCCAGTTTCGCCATGGACGCTGCAGGCAATTTGATAGCCTCGGCCAAATCATTCGCCGAGGATCTGGTCATTGTTGACACCGGGACCGGCATCGGCGACCGGAACGCCGATTTCCCCGGTGAGACAGAGGCCGTTTACGAAGCCTTGGTCCTCGGCACACGCGACTACCTAGCCAAATGCGGCTTCCGACAAGTCCTGATCGGGCTGAGCGGCGGGATCGATTCCTCCCTCGTTGCCGTCCTCGCAGTGGATGCGGTGGGCAAAGAAAACGTTCGGGGAGTCGCCATGCCTGGACCATATTCCTCGGACCATTCCGTCCGGGACGCGCGCGACATGGCCGAACGGCTCGGCATCCAGTTCGACATCATCCCGATCACGCCGGCCTACGACGAAATGACGCGGACACTGGCAGGCGTCTTCGCGGGCACCAAGCCCGGTGTCGCCGAGGAAAATATCCAAGCCCGGCTGCGCGGCCTGACCCTGATGTCCATTTCCAACAAGTTCGGCGCCGTCGTGCTCACCACCGGCAACAAGAGTGAAATCGCCGTCGGCTATTGCACGCTCTACGGGGACATGTGCGGAGGACTGGCGCTGATCAGCGACGTCCCCAAGACCATGGTCTATGAGCTTTCACGCGAGGGCAACAGACGCCATCCCGGTGCGATTCCCGAATCCGTCTTCGTCAAACCGCCTTCCGCGGAACTCCGCCCGGACCAGAAGGACAGCGATTCCCTGCCCCCCTACGACACGCTCGACGCAATCCTACGCCTCTATGTGGAGGAGTTCCGGAGCGCGGCGGAAATCTCGGCGGAACTCGGCCTACCTTTGGAGCTTGTGAAGGATGTCGCACTGAAGGTCGACCGCAACGAATACAAACGGCAGCAGGCCGCACCCGGCCTGAAAGTCACCTCGAAGGCGTTCGGCATCGGCCGCCGCTTCCCCATCGCGCAGCGCTACCAGGAAAATCTCCAGCGTTACCAGGAAAATCAATAGGAACCCAGCATGAAAACGAAGGCACTCGTCCTGTTTCTGGCGGCCACCACCGTCGTGCTCATGTCCCAACCCGACCCCCGCGAACAGGTGGGCTTCCTGCCGGACGGCAGTTTCCTGCTGAATAGCGGCTGGCGGATCAAGCCCGCCGGCACGCAGATTCCCGTCGAAACATTCCCAATGGCCCAAACCGCCACGCCGGACGGCAAATATTTGCTCGTCCTGAACGGCGGCTACAATCCACCCACCATCAGCGTCATCGATATCGCCGCAGCCAAGGAAACCGACAGGACCCCCGTGCCAGACGCGTGGCTCGGACTTACCATGAACAAGGCAGGTGACCATCTATATGTTGGTGGCGGTTCGAAGGCCGCAGTCTACGAATTCACCTTTGCGGCGGGGAAACTCACGCCTGCCCGTACCTTTCCCTTGGTCGCTGACAAGGACCGCAAGCCCGAGGATTTCGTCGGTGATGTCCGCCTGGCCCCGGACGGCCACCTTTTATATGTAGCGGAACTCTACCGCGACCGCATCGCCGTCGTGAATCCGCAGTCCGGCTTCATCCTGTCCCATATCAAGACCGGACGCCGCCCCTACCGCATCCTGTTCCATCCCAACGGCAAGAGCTTGTACGCCTCCAGTTGGGCCGATGGCTCCATCAGCCAGTACGACCCGAACAACGGCGACAAGCTGGACACGGTCCGCGTCGGGGCCCACCCCACCGACATGGTGTGGCTCGACGGCGAGGTGGAGGAACAGCCTTCCGTGAAGGCCCGCATCTTCGTTTCCGCCAGCAACACCAACTCCGTCTTCGCCATGGGTGCCGACGATCTCGGACGTCTGACGCGAATTGAAAACATCAACCTTTCGCTGACTCCCCGTCAACCCCTCGGCATGACCCCGAATGGACTGGGACTCTCCTCCGACAAGAAGCAGCTGTATGTTGCCTGCTCGGACGCCAATACGGCTGCAGTCATCGACATCACGGGACCCCGCAGCTCCGTTCTCGGCTACGTCCCGACCGGTTGGTACCCGACGGCGGCGTTCAGCCTCCCGGATGGGCGCATGGGAGTCCTGAACGGCAAGGGTCTGCGCTCATTCCCCAACCCCGACGGCCCCAGCCCCCGAAAGGCAGGTGAGGCCATCCACCAGGGCACTAAGGAAATCCAGTACGTGGGCCGCATCCAACGCGGCACCGTGCAGTTCGTCGACGTCTCCGACGCCGGAAAGCTGGACTTGCTTACCAAGGAAGTGATGGCAAATTCGCCGTACAACGATGACAAGCTGGATGTGACCGGCTCGGCAGGCGGGTCGCCGGAGGGCACGCCCGTCCGGCCGAACGGTCCCATCAAGCACGTCATCTATATTGTTCAGGAAAACCGCACCTACGACCAAGTCCTCGGCGACATGAAGCAGGGCAACGGCGACCCGTCGTTGGTCCTTTTCGGCGAGGACATAACGCCCAACCACCACAAACTTGCCCGCGAGTTCGTACTGCTCGACAATTTCTACGAAAATTCCGACGTCAGCGCCGACGGCCACAACTGGGCCACAGCCGCCATTGCCCCCGACTACACCCAGAAAATGTGGCCCAATAGCTACGCCGGCCGCCGCAAGACCTACGATTACGAAGGCCAGGAGCCAGCCAATTCCCCGCCCGCCGGCTACATCTGGACAGCGGCCTCGCAAGCAGGCGTCACCATGCGCAACTACGGCTACTTCGTGGACAACCGGACCAAGCCCGAGGCCGACGGCACCCAGATCACCGGAATCCGCGATTCGATCCTCGCCCCGGTGACCGATCCCAACTACCGTGGATTCGACCTGGACTACCCCGATGTCGACCGTGCCAAGGAGTTCATCGAGGAACTCGGGGAGTTCGAGAAGTCCGGCAAGATGCCCCAGTTCATGGTCATGCGGATGGGCAACGACCACACCAGCGGCCTTGCAGCCGGCAAGCTCTCGCCCTTGGCGCTTGCCGCCGACAACGACTTGGCCGTGGGCATGGTGGTCGAAGCGGTCTCGAAGAGCAAGTTTTGGGGCGAAACCGCGATTTTCATCATCGAGGACGATGCCCAGAACGGCCCGGACCACGTCGACTCGCACCGCGCTCCAGCCTATGTAATCTCGCCCTGGGTGAAGAGGGGGACGGTCAACAGCACCATGTACAACCAGACATCCGTGCTGCGTACGATGGAGATCATCCTCGGCTTGCACCCGTTGACGACATATGATGCTGCCGCCCGCCCCATGTTCAGCGTCTTCGACACCGCACCCTCGCCGCTGCGATATGCATTGGAAAGGGCCCGCACGCCACTCGACGCGAGGAATCCCGCAAACACCGCAGCTGCCCGCCGGTCCGCCAAAATGCGCTTTGACCGCGAGGACGAGGCCGACGACGACGAGCTCAACGCGGTCCTTTGGGTCGCGATCAAGGGCCCCAATGTGCCGATGCCGGTGCCTGTCGCAAGCCGTTTTTCACGCTAGAATGGAAACACAATGGCCACTGCATCGAATCTGCCTGAAACGCCGTCTCAATCGGGCAGTCGCCCGATGATCTATTTTCAGAGGCCGGACCCGGCAGCACTAGCCAAAATGCTGGAAGAGTGGGCTCAAGGAGACCTCGCCGAACAACGGGAAACATTTGAAGCTTTGAGAATTGGGTTGGATGAACATCGGCTTGAAGGATGCAAGCTGTTTCCATGAGCCTGACAGTGCTGCTGGACTCCGGGCCACTTGGAATGATCAGCAATCCCGGTTTGAACCCGGAGAATGAGGCCTGCCGGGACTGGATGGCCACATTGATTCGTGCCGGAGCGACAGTGGTGATCCCTGAGATTGCCGACTATGAGGTTCGCCGAGAACTGCTACGCTCCCGCAAGGACCGCGGAATCGCCCGGCTCGACGGGCTAGGGCGGATGATTGGCATTGCGCCGATCACAAGATCCACAATGCTGAGAGCTGCCAGCTACTGGGCTTCGGCCCGGCAAAGTGGCAAGCCGACGGCAAACGATTCGGCACTGGATGGCGACGTAATCCTGGCGGCCCAAGCGCAGGAATTGGCAGTTTCTGGGCTGCACGTGGTGGTGGCAACCACCAATCTTCGACATCTATCCCGATTTGCACCTGCCATGCATTGGCGCGACATCCATTGACGATTGCGCCCTCGCCTGTGCCATCCTAATCGGATGCGATTCGTCCCAGCACTTCTCGCCCTGACCACGTCCCTGTTCGCCAGCGATGCCTATCCTCCCCCCCGCTTCACGGATCCGGCCCGTGTCTCCAGGCTGGAAGCAGCCATCCCGCAAGTTGACCAACTTTTCCGCAAATACGCCGCCGACCGGAAGATTCCGGGCATGGTCTGGGGAATTGTCATCGATGGCAAGCTGGCCCACGTAGCGACCACCGGCCTCAGGGACCGCGAAACCAATTCCCCCGTCCAGCCCGACACCGTCTTCCGCATCGCCTCCATGACCAAGAGCTTCACCTCGCTGGCCATCCTGAAATTGCGCGACGAAGGCAAGCTGTCCCTGGAGGACCCGGTCTCCAAATGGATTCCCGAATTCGCCCGCATGGAAATGCCAACCCGCGACACGGCCCCGCTGCGAATCCGCAATATCCTTAGCCATTCGGCCGGTTTTCCCGAGGACAATCCTTGGGGAGACCAGCAGTTGAGTGCCTCCGACGCTGACCTCACGCGTTGGCTGCGTGCCGGAATTCCCTTCTCCACCCCACCCGGAACCCGCTACGAATATTCCAATTATGCCTTCGGACTTCTCGGCAGAATTGTCACCAAGGCCTCCGGCGTGCCCTATGAGAAATACGTGAAATCGGAAATACTCGGCAAGCTCCAAATGAATGATTCGGCCTTTGAATTTGCCGATGTTCCTGCCGCAAAACGCGCCGTCGCCTA
Organism: uncultured Acidobacteriia bacterium; assembly: GCA_903893525.1. Classification (GTDB taxonomy): domain Bacteria; phylum Acidobacteriota; class Terriglobia; order Bryobacterales; family Bryobacteraceae; genus BOG-234. The sequence goes on from CAITMP010000038.1 coordinate 6,083, forward strand.
CCGCCTCAAACCCGACGGAACGTACTCCGTGGAAGCGCCCCTCCCCCATGGCGTTTTTGGCGCCATGGGAGGACTACTCACCACCGCCGCCGACCTCGGCAAATACCTGGCATTCCACCTTGCCGCTTGGCCTCCGCGCGACGATGCCGAAACCGGTCCCGTCCGCCGGGCATCCGTCCGCGAAATGGCCCACCTCTGGACACCGGCCAACCTCACCGCACGCCGCGCCAACGGCGTCCTGACCGCATCGGAATCCGGTTACGGCTTCGGCCTCCGGGTGTCCAGCGATTGCCGCTTCGAGCAGGTCGTGGCCCACGGCGGCGGCCTGCCTGGATTCGGGTCGTACATGGCATGGTTGCCCGATTACGGAGTTGGCATGTTTGCCATGGCCAATCTCACGTACATCGGACCCGCCGAACCCATCAACCAAGCCTGGGACGTCCTCCTCAAAACCGGCGGTCTCCAAAAACGGGAATTGCCCGCCTCCCAGGCACTGGCAAAGGCCCGAGACCACATCGTCAATCTCTGGAAGGCATGGAACGATGCCGAAGCCAAGTCCATCGCCGCAATGAATTTCTTCCTGGATGCCCCCGCGGAGCAACGCAAGGCCGAAATCCAAGCGCTGAAGGCCGAGGTCGGCGAATGCACCGCCTTCGGGCCGATGCTTCCTGAGAATTGGCTGCGCGGCCAGTTCAACATCTCCTGTGCCAAGGGCACCGTGGGTGCTTTTTTCACAATGGCCCCGACCCAGCCGCCCATGGTCCAGCACCTCTCCTTCCGAAAGCTCGAATCCGACACGGTGCGGCTCGGAGCCCCTACCGGAGCTCCCGCTGGCGTTTCGTGCACGCAGTAGCCCGGATGGGAACCACCCCTCGGTGATACTGGAAACGTGGCCACCGTCATCACCCATACCGACCTTCCCGGCATAGAACGCATTGCGACCGGTAAGGTCCGGGATGTCTATTCCGTCGGCGACGATCTGCTGATCGTCGCCACGGACCGGATCTCCGCCTTCGACTGCGTTCTCCCCCAAGGCATCCCCGGCAAAGGCCGCGTCTTGACCCAAATGTCGCTGTTCTGGTTCGACCTGCTGAAGGATCTTGTCCCGAACCACCTCATCGCGACAGATGTGGATGCCTACCCGACCCATCTCCACCAGTTCCGGGACCAGCTGGAATACCGCTCGATGTACGTCAAGCGCTGCCGGATGGAGCCTGTGGAGTGCGTCGCGAGGGGCTACGTTTCCGGCTCGGGCTGGAAGGACTACAAACGGACGGGCGGAATTTGCTCCATTCCGCTGCCCGCGGGACTCCTGGAAAGCAGCCAACTCCCGGAACCGATCTTCACTCCGGCCTCCAAAGCCGCCACCGGACACGACGAGAACATTTCGTTCGAAGAAGCTGCGGCCACCGTTGGACAGCAAACAGCCGAAACCCTCCGCGACCTCACCCTGCGCATCTATTCCCGCGCATCCGAACATGCTGCGTCCCGAGGGATCATCCTCGCGGACACCAAGTTTGAGTTTGGCTGGCATGGCGGCGAACTGCTGCTGGGCGACGAGGTCCTGACACCGGATTCCTCCCGCTACTGGCCCGCCGACGAATACGCCCCAGGCGGCCCCCAGAAATCATTCGACAAGCAATTTGTCCGCGACTACCTGGAAACGCTCGACTGGGACAAGCGCCCGCCAGCCCCGGAACTCCCGCAGGAAGTCGTCGACCGCACCTCGGAAAAGTACCACGAGGCGTACTTCCGCATCACCGGCAGGCAGCTGTGAACTGGCTGGACGTCGTCCTGCTGGTGATACTCGGCTATACCACCATTCGCAGCTTGTTCCGGGGCTTCACGAGGGAAATCGTCGGCTTGGCGGCTTCCCTGCTGGCGCTGCTGATGGGCATGTGGTTCTATGGCTACGCAGGATCGTTCGTGGCCCCCTATGTCGCATCGCCTCGCATTGCGAGTCTGCTGGGATTCTTCATGGTCGTGGTCACCGTGCTGATGGCGGGCTCCTTGGTCTCGTGGATCATCTCAAGATTCCTCCGGACGATTGGGCTCTCCTTCCTGGACCGACTGGCCGGCGGAGTATTCGGTTTGGTCAAAGGTGTCTTGATCTCCGTGGCCCTCCTGACTGCATTCATGGCGTTCGGCCCGCATGCCGAAACCGGAGCCGCCCCCCCGGCGGTGCTAAACTCACGGATTGCGCCCTACGTTCTGGAAGCATCCCATTTCTTCGTTGCAGTCGCACCGATGGAATTGAAAAAGAACTTCCAGAAATACTATTCCCAAGTCAAGAACGCACTGAAGCTTGCGGCCCCCGCTGGTCGCGACGTAAATTTCTAGTCCCCGAACGTATTATTGATGGCTAACATGAAGGATCATTTCGACGCACTCATTGACCACCTCCTCGAGGGCGGCCTCTACATGGAGGAAGCCGTGGAGATCTTGGAAAAAGGCATGATCGACCGCGTCCTTGTACGTACAGCCGGCCACCAGTCGGAGGCTGCCCGCATCCTGGGCATCCACCGGAACACCCTGTTGCGGAAGATGATGGCCCACCAAATCGACGGCAAACGCCGCAAACCTGCTGGCAGTGCGACCGCAAAGCCGACCGCATCCAAACGCGTGGCCTCGTAGACTGGAGCTGGACCGGGGAATCTGATAAGCTCCGGTAAACGACATGCCCCCAACGGGCGTGACGCCAAAGAGGCAAATCCATGAAGATCCAAACTGCCGCCATCGTCCTCGCTGCGACGGCATTTCAAATTTCGAATCTTGTTGCACAGGCTCCCCCTCCCCAATCGGTGACCAGCGGCCAGCTCCAAGCCGCACCCCAAGCTCCAGCAGGCCAAGCCGGTCCAGGCAGGGCTGGTGCGGGTCGCGGTGCCGGACGCGGTGGCGCACCCCAGCCGATGCCGCCCGGACCAGCCCCGAATTCCCAATACCGCCTCGGTCCCGATTCCATGGCGCAGGACGGCGTGCCGCAGGGCGAAATCCGGGGACCGTTCACGTTGCCCAGCAAGGTTTACGCAGGCACCCAGCACACATATTGGGTTTATGTCCCGGCCCAGTACGATGCCAAGGTGCCGGCGGCGCTCATGGTGTTCCAGGACGGGCAGGCATTCAAGGACGAAAACGGCGACATCAAGGCCCAGCACGTGATGGACAACCTGATCTACCGCCGCGAAATCCCCATCATGCTCGGCGTCTTCATCAATCCCGGACGCACGCCGGAGCAGCCCGAACCCAATCTGTCGGAATGGGGCGACCGCACCACCAACCGCCCCACTGAATACAATACTCCCGACGACAAATACGCCAGGGTCATCACCGAGGAATTGATGCCCGCCCTGAACAAGGACTACAACATTTCCAAGGACCCGGAAATGCGCGGCATCGGCGGTTCCAGCTCAGGTGCAATCGCGGCCTTTGCCGTAGCTTGGGAACGCCCCAACGAATTCCGCAAGGTGCTGAGCAATGTAGGCAGCTTTGTCGATCTCCGTGGCGGCTATGTATATCCCGACCGTGTCCTCGCCACCGAAAGGAAGCCGCTCCGCGTGTTCCTTTGCGACGGCCGGAACGACAACCGGGCTCTGCGGGCCGATGGCACCTACGACGAAAAGCGCGACTGGTTCTACCAGAACGTCCGCCTGATGAAAGCCCTCACCCAGAAAGGCTACGACGTCAATTACGCCTTCGGAATCAACCTCCACGGGCAGAAATTCGGCGGCGCAATCATGCCCGAGATGATGCGCTGGCTGTGGCGCGACCACCAATTGAACACGGATCCCAAGGATCTCGCGTCCCGCGGTTTCGTGCTCCCTGCCGAAAAGAAGTAGAATTCCAAATCCGGGCAGTCTTGTAAAGTAGAGGTTTGCCCCGCATGAATCGAAGACATCGTGAGCGCGTGGAATGGATTTTGCCCGGCGCGCTCACGTCCCTCGTTATGACCTTGGTGGTGAACATGGTTGGTGCCGCGCGCAACTACAAGGGAAGCTTCGATCCAGGGTCTTTTGTCACTGGATGGATGATTTCGTGGATGATCGCGCTGCCCGTCCTGTTGACCGTCGGCCCCCCAATAAAAGCCTCAGTGCGACGCCTTCTCGACTCTTGGGAACAATCCGGCGACGAATAGCCGTATCGAACAAATCCGCAACCGGGAACGTTATACTCCAAGTAGCAGTATCCTGCAACTCGTCGTAACGGACCAATCATGCGCCTGATCGCAATTCCCCTTTTCACTTCACTTCTAGCCGCTGCTCCGGCAACCACCGCCACACCGACCTTCTACAAGGACGTTCTCCCCATCCTGCAAAACCGTTGTCAGGAATGCCACAGGTCCGGAGAGGCTGCGCCCATGGCCCTCGGCACCTACAACGAGGTGCGCCCTTGGGCGAAAGCCATCCAGCAGGCAGTGCTCAAAAAGCAAATGCCGCCATGGTACGCCGACCCGCATTTCGGCAAGTTCGCCAACGACCGGTCCATGCCGGAGAACGAAATCAAGATCCTCTCGGATTGGGCTGTCGGTGGAGCGCCCCAGGGCAATGCCAAGGATGCGCCCAAACCCGTTACATTCGCTTCCGGTTGGACCATCGGCAAGCCCGACGTCGTCTTCGACATCGGCATGGACTACAAGATCCCCGCCAGTGGGACCATCGATTACACCTACTTTCTTGTACCGACCAACTTCACCGAGGATAAATGGGTAAAGGACTTGGAAGTCCGTCCCGGCGATCGGGCCGTCGTGCACCACTTGGTGCTCTATGCCCGGCCCAAAACGTCGAAATTCCTGTCATTCGCCAAACCCGGCATGCCGTTTGTGGCACCGGAAGACAAGGGCCCCGACGCAAGCAAGCGTCCGCCCCAAAATGACCGGGCATCTTTCTACGGCATCAACAACAACGGGTACGAAATGGTGGGCGTCTATGTGCCTGGTGGTTTGGCCTACAAGACCTTGGATGGCCAAGCCCGCCTGATTCCCGCCGGTGCTGACTTGGTTTTCCAAGTCCACTACACCACCAACGGCAAGGCCACCACAGACCGCAGCAAGGTCGGCATTGTGTTCGCAAAGGAGACCCCGAAGGAGCGCGTAGTCAATACCTTCCTTGTGAACCCGTCCCTCCGAATCCCGCCGGGGGCGTCCGACCACAAGGTTTTCGGAAAGCTGACTTTGGCTCAGGACACCAAAATCCAGTCGTTCTTCCCCCACATGCACGTCCGGGGCAAGGCATACGAGTACGTAGCCACCTATCCGACGGGCGAGAGGCAGACGCTTCTCAAGGTCCCGGCGTACGATTTCAACTGGCAGCTTACCTACGAACTCGAAAAGCCGGTCATCCTCCCCAAAGGCACGATTCTGGAAGGCATCGCCACCTACGACAACTCACCGAACAACAAGTCCAACCCCGACCCGACGAAGGAAGTGTTCTGGGGCGAACAGACGTGGGAGGAGATGTTCGCCGGGTTCCTGGATATCGCCATCCCGGCGGATATGAATCCGACCGAGATCGTCAGGCCGAAAAAGCCCGCCACCGGAGCTTTGGACTAATCACCAGATTCGCGTGACCCCGTAACTATCGAACGCGGGGTCGCGCGAAACAATTGACATCCCTTCCTCTTTCGCTTGGGCGGCCAAGAGACGGTCAAACGGGTCCTTGTGGGCCCAAGGCAGTCCGGCGACCCCGACAATGTGCCGAAAACTGATTTCCAGTTGCTCAAAACCATTGACTGCCATCTGTTCGGGGAGGTATTTCTCAATGGGCTCCGGCAGTCCCATCTTTGTCAGGCTGACTTTGATGGCAATTCCCAAAAGCTGGCGTAACTCACGAAGCAATCCTGATCCCGAATGGCACGCCGCGCTTTTGCCGAAAGTTCCGGGGAGTCGGCGCACCACCAAAGGACCTCGTGCGTGTCCAGCAACACCGGCAAGCTACATGCACTCCGAAAGGTCGTCCAAGGGCGCATCGAAATCGGGTGCCATCCAGACACCTTTGCCCGTCCCCGGAACCCTCAAGGCTGGCTTGATGGCTGTGATAAGCACTACAGGCCGCCCATCCTTTGTCACAGTGATGGGCTGTCCCAGCATGGCTGCCTGGACGACCTCAGAGAATTGGGCCTTGGCATCCGACAATTTCCAAGTTGCGATCATAGTCAGATTGTGTGACCATCACGTTGGAATGTCAAGACGACTAGGAGGATTCCCGTCGAGCCCAGGTCTACTTGCCGCCTCCCAGCAACTGCATATCGTGCATCGTTTTGATCACGGCTGGAACCAGCGTAATGACAAACAGCACCGGCAGAATGAACAGCACAATCGGGAACAGCATCTTGATGCCGGCCTTTCCAACAGCTTCCTCAGCCCGAAGTTTCCGCTTGTCGCGGAGATCCTTGGCAAACGCGTTCAGCGCGGTCGAGAGCGGTGTGCCGAAGCGCTCGCTCTGGATGATCATCGCCGAAAGCGACTTGATATCCTCCAAGCCGGTCCTGCGTTCCATGCCCTTGAAGGCCTTGGCGCGCTCCTGCCCCGCTCGCACCTGCATGGTCACAGTGGAAAACTCGCTCGCAAGATCCGGGTAGATGAACTCCATCTCCGCCGACACCCTGGTCATCGCCTGATCCAGTGCCAAACCGGTTCCAAGCACGATACCCAGCATGTCGATGGTGTCCGGCAAACCCTCCTGCATCCGCTTGCGACGGTTGGTGGCCATCTTGCCAAGTACGAACTGGGGTCCGATGAAACCGATGATTCCCGCAGCGACAAAGCCGCCGAAGGCATTCGAAAGATCATTGTTACGTTGCCCGTAGGCCATTCCGCCCATGCAGAGCAGAAAGAATCCAACGGCGAAGGTTACATAGTTCCCTAGCGCCTGTTCCCCGCGGATTCCCGCATACCGGAGGCGTTTTTCATTGCCCTTCACCCAGTCATCGCCGCCGGGGATGGACGAAACGACATTCACCACCTGGCCTGTGAAACCACGGGCCTTGCGCTTGGTCGAACCACCGCCACCGGACATTGGCACAGCCCCGCCGCCGCCGCGCAGTTCGGCCAGACGGTCCCCGATGGAATCCTCCTGGGGCTGCATCAGCTGGACGCCAGCCCAAACAATCGCAATGATGGTGACGAACGCAGCGATGAAAATGAGAATCGCGCTTAGCATGGCAGACTCCTAGACCTTCACGTTCGCAATCTGGCGGATCACGATGATCCCGACAATCTCGGAAATGATCCCGTAGGTGAAGAATTTTGTCCCGAGCGGGTCGGTCCAGAGCAGCTTCACGTATTCCGGCTTCAGAAACCAGAAGCCCAACCCCACAACACCGGGAAGCGCGCACAGCAGGCCAGCCGAAAAGCGCTGCGATGCCGTGTGGGCCTTCAGTTTTCCAGCCATGCCGATACGCTCGCGAATCAAGATCGAGAGGTCGGCCAGTACCTCCACCATGTTTGCACCGGTTTGCCGCTGCAGAATCAGGCCCGTGATGAAAAACTTGAGGTCGATGACGGGCATCCGGTCCCCCAATTTGTGGAGCGCCGCGTCAATGGAAGAACCCAGTGCGAGCTCCTCGGTCACCTTGCGGAACTCCATGCGCATCGGGTCGGAGGTTTCCTCGGCGATGGTCTCCAGTCCCGAGTGGATGTTGTGTCCGGCGCGCATGGTGCGAGTGAACAGGTCGATTGCATCCGGCAACTGCTCCTCAAACTTCGCGATCCGGCTGGAGCGCTTGTTCATGATGTACGCGATGGGAACGGATCCGACCAGAGCCGCCAGAGCAAGCTGCAGCATCGGGATCGGAATGAAAAGGGTGAGAACCAGATACGTGACCAGTGTCAGCGCAATGCTGATACCCACCACATCCGCCGCCCGATAGCTGAGATTCGCCTGTCGGATATAGGCCTGTAGCGTCCGCACTAGGCCGATCCAAGTGAAAAAGTCGCCCAGGAACGCGAACGAGCCACGCTTCTCCCGCTGCAACAGGTCCGTCGCCCCGCGCTCGCGGGTCCGGGTATTTGTACGGACCCCGCGCAACCGCGCTTCCAGCACGCGCGCCCGCTCCTGCTCCGGCAGCACCCACACGTAGTAGGCGACGCCGAACAGCACGGCGGAAAGGAACAGGAACATCAGTACGAACGTGATCGCGAATCCCATTGCAAACTCCTACTTGTCCGCTACTTCGACAATCTCATTGAAAATCGCCTTCGACAGGTGAATCCCATACCCACGCAGTTTCTCCAAACACTGCGGCTGGTTCCCCAAACCCCTGAACTTGCCCACGACCTTGCCCCTCGGACTGATCCCGCCCCGGTCGAACTCGAACAGGTCCTGCATTTCCACCTGGTCGTTGTGAACGCCGGTGACTTCCGCAATTGCGGTAATCTTGCGCGTACCGTCGCTCATGCGCCCGCACTGCACCACCAAATGAATTGCCGAAGCCAGCTGCTGGCGGATCACCCTGTCCGGTACATTCTGGCTCGCCATCATGACCATTGTTTCCAGCCGCGAGAACGCATCGCGCGTCGTGTTCGCGTGCAGCGTTGTCATCGATCCGTCGTGGCCCGTATTCATCGCCTGCAACATGTCCAGCGCTTCCGGTCCGCGCGATTCACCCACAATGATCCGGTCGGGACGCATACGCAGCGTATTGATGACGAGGTCCCTAGCGGTCACCGCGCCCGAGCCTTCGATGTTGGCCGGACGGGTTTCCAGCCGCACCACGTGCGGCTGCTGCATTTGAAGTTCAGCCGTATCCTCAATGGTCACCACCCGCTCATTCTCCGGAATGAACCGCGACATCGTATTCAAAATCGTCGTCTTGCCGGAGCCCGACCCGCCCGAAATCACGATATTCAGCCGTGCCTCGACGCAACCGCTCAGGAAGTCCAGCATCCCGTGCGAGAAAGTCTGGTTCTTGAGCAACTCCTCGGTCGTCAGCAGTTTCTTGCCGTAGCGCCGGATCGACATCACCGGCCCGATCAGCGACAACGGCGGAATCACGGCGCAAACACGCGAGCCGTCGTCCAAACGGGCATCCACAATCGGCGACGAATCATCGATTCGGCGCCCAACGTTCGACACGATCCGGTCGATGATCATGCGCAAATGCGCTTGGTCCTTGAACCGGACGTTCGTCTCCACCAGTCGTCCGTGGCGTTCCACATAGACGTTGTCGAAGCCGTTCACCATAATGTCTGATATGGTGTTGTCCTTCAGCAGTGGCTCCAACGGACCCAGTCCGAAAACTTCGTCCTGAATTTCTTCCGCAACCCTGTCGCGCTCGGCCAAGGTCATCGGAATGCCCTCGTCGGCCACCAAGCGCTCCACCAACTGCGCGATCTGCGCCCGCACACCGTCTTTGCTCAGCGTCCGCAACTGCTCCGGAGTGAGCGTGTTGAGGAGCTTCAGGTGTACCTGGCTCTTGATTTCAAACCACCGGTCGGCCCCCGCTGGCCTTGCCATCGGACGTGTGCTCAAGCCGCAATCCCTTCAGCAGAGGACGATGACGGCTTTGTCGCCTTGTCCACCATCGCGCGAATCGACTTGTCGATCTCCGGTGCCGACTGCCGGTTTGCCACCAGAGGACGAGCCTTGTTCACGGCGGAAAGAAATGCCGGGGTCTCCGGAATTCCGTAGAACACCGGCTGGTTCAGCGTTTGCTTGATCTGCTCCAAGCTGGCGAAATTCGCCCCGGCCTTCTTCTGATATCTGTTCACCAACACCTTGACCTGGTCCTGCGAGAAGCCGATCCGCATCAGCATCGCCAAGTACCGCTGCGCATTGCGGATCGACGCGTACTCCTGCGTCACCACCAGAAACACCATCGACGAAACCTGACAGGCTGCGGCGACCACCTCGTCATTGATGTTCTTGCCCGCATCCACAACCGTGGAGTCGTACTTTTCAATCAAGAACGTAGAGAAATCACGGAACATCGGCTCCGAGAAATACGCCCGCTGCTCCAGCGAATCCGACGGCCCGATGGAGTACATCCCCAGCGCGTCACGCGTCGCCAGACTCTCAAACAGCGCCTGGTCCAAGCGCCCTAGATTGTCGGCAACGTCGGACAACGTCGTCTGCGGACTCGCGCCCAGTTGCATCGCGACATCGTTCGCAGTCCAGTCCAAATCCACCGTAACCACCGACTGTTTCCGCTGTGCCAGCACGGACGCGAAATTCACCGCCAGTGTAGTCGTACCAACGCCGCCCTTGGTGCCGAGAAACGTGTAAACCTTGCCGAGCTTGCTCTCCGTTGTCACCACCCGCTTCGGGGCGCGCTCGAACCGGGTCATCGCATCCCGGAAATCGGTGCGGCGCATGGGCTGCATAATGAAATCGTTCGCGCCCAGGCGCATCGACTGGATCACTGTCTCGCCATCGGCGTGGTAGTGCGAAACGATCACATACAGGTCCGGCACCGCCTGCTTCAGCCGCTCCAGCGACTTCAACCCGGCCTCGGTGTCGCCCGCCAAATCGACAATGACCGCAGAATTGGGATGGCGCTCAATATCCTGCATCACGCGGACATACAGATTCCCGGACACCTCCTGGTATTCCGACCCCACCTTGGAGTTCGGAATGTTGAGCAGGTTGTCCCGGACCATCTCCCGGAAATGTTCGTCGCTCGAAGCGACCATAAGGACAAAAGGCGTAGACATGGACTAGTAAACCTTTCCCAGCACAAAAGACATAAATTTATTGCTCCACACAATTCCCTGGATTGTCGGGGTCAGCCCCGCCACTTTGGATAGCCAAGGATGTTCGGAAATCTGGCATCTGCACCGGCGGCAAATTCAGGAACGTCACAAACCGCCGAAACTCGTAGTTTGTCACGCTAACGGTCACAGTGTCAGGAACACAGATTGAGTTCGTTGGATCACAGGTCGGAGCGCCTAGCGCCGGAGCTCCAGAATCCGCCGAGAACGCCGAGTATTCAACCGTAATTTGCGCCGTACCACCATTTTGAAATTGAATTGTATCAATGTTCACAGGCACCGCCTGTTGCATGTAAGCGATCACGTTACCGCCGCCCTGCTGCCAGCAATGTGTCACTGCGTACAGTGCACCTTTCCTGGTAAACTCGGCCATGCTGTGCCAAACCCAGTACATCTCGGACACGTAAACAATGCCGAATGTAAGCGGCAAAATCACAGCTGCGTACATCAGGACAAACTCGACCGCTGCTTGCCCTCCTCGTCGTTTACAGGCCGCCATATGGCA
>CAITMP010000039.1 GCA_903893525.1 uncultured Acidobacteriia bacterium
AGGACTTCGGCCGGCGTGATGTGGGGGCGGATGGAGGCGATTACGGCCTGGTAGAGTTTTCGGTAGATCTCGTAGTATTCGCGCTGCCAGGGGGTGAATTTGCCGTTGGCGGGGAAGACGCGGGTTACGTCCGCCTGGTAGTTCTTGAAGTCGGGGGCGTAGTCGAACTGGACGAGGTCGCCATCCTGCAAAGTAGCGGTGTTGCGGTGGTAGTGGGTGTAGTACGTGTTCTTGCCGGTGGCGATGAGGGCGAAGTAGGAGGCTCCGAACGCGCCGTACTTCTTGAATACGAACTCGGCATCGGCCTGGAGTTCGTATTCGGTGAGGCCGGGTTTGGCGTCGCGCATCGCCTCCATGATGCCGAGGCCGGCGATTCGGGTGGCTTCACGGATGACGGCGATTTCTCGGGGGCTCTTGATGGCGCGGAGGGCGTTGAGGATGGGGTCGAGATCCTGAATTTTGGAGTTGGGGGCGGCTTCGGCGAGGTTGGCGCGGAAGACTTCCTCGCGGGAGGCGCGGCCATCGAAGGGGTCGGATTTGTTGTTGGCCCAAAGGCGGTCGGGGTCTCCCTGTGAGACGCTGCCGAGGACTTCGGCGCGGTAAGGGGTGAAGATGGTCCGTTTTTCGGCGGCGAGGGCTTTGACGAAGGCGGGGAATTCGGCGCGGTCGAGCGCGGCATCGACCCCCTCGGATTTGGCGGCGTCGAGGCCGGGGTAGAGGCCGGGGCCGTAGGCCGAGGCCTCGCGCTGGACGTTGCGTGGGTTGAGGAAGAGGGTGGTGCGTTTGGTTTTGCCATCGATAACGAGGACGGCGCGGGGTTCGACCACACCGCAGAGGTAGTGGAACTGGTTGTTCTGGCGGAGGGGCGTTTCGCCGGGAGTTTCGGTAGTGCCCAGGACGATGGCGACCGCGTCGCCGATCTGCTGCATGACTTTGACGCGGCGGGCGGCAAATTCCTCGGGCGGGAAGACGTGGGTGAAGACCGGCTGGGCGAAAGCGGGAAGCGCCATCAGAAATAGGGCGAGGAGTCTTTTTTGCATGGGCTCTATTCTGGATCTTAATCCCCGCAACCTATTCCTGAATCAGTTCCCAAAGCACGCCCCCGGTGGATGCCGGATGCAGGAACACATACAAATGCCCGCCCGCCCCCACCTTCGGTGCGCCAAGGACCCGTGCCCCTGTCGATTCCAACCGACGCACAGCCCCCGCAAGATCCGGCACGCGCAACGCCACATGGTGCAACCCGGGTCCACGCTTGGCAATAAACTTGGCGATGGGCGATTCGGGGTCGATCGGTTCCAGCAGCTCGATTCTGGATTCGCCCACGGGCAGCATCGCCACGCGGACCTTTTCGGCTTCCACCGTCTCCCTTGACGCCACGGACATGCCTAGACCGACCGAGTAGAACTCCAGCGCATCATCAATGGAGGCCACGGCAATTCCCAGATGGTCGATTCCTGTGGGCGCATTCGGAGTTTCCGTTGGAACCCTGCGGGCGCGCGAGTCAATCTCGTCGGCAAGCTCGGCAATCCCGGTGCCATGGATCGCGACAGTCCTGAAGATGGGCACGGACTCGCTTCCAAGGGACAACATGGCCTCAATGTCCCGCTCGGTGCGCTCGACGCCCGGATAGTCGGCCTTGTTGATCGCGAAGATGTCGGCGATCTCCATCATGCCCGCCTTGATCGCCTGGACGTCATCCCCCATGCCGGGGACCATGACAACAACCGTGACATCAGCCTTGCCGGCGATTTCGACTTCATCCTGCCCGGCACCGACCGTTTCGATCACAGACAGGTCAAACCCGGCACCACGGAACATGCGGGCCAGAGTCAGGGTCGCTTTGGCAAGGCCGCCGGTCTCCCCCCGCGAAGCCATTGAGCGGATGAAAACCCCCTCGTCGGCATGGTGGCGCTGCATCCGGATCCGGTCGCCCAGAATGGCACCGCCCGTGGAACGGCTCGAAGGGTCCACCGCCACGACTGCCACCGTCTTGCCCCGCTGTCGCCACGCGGCTGTCAAGGCATCCACAAGCGAACTCTTCCCCGCCCCCGGAGGTCCCGTAATGCCAACGATCAGCCCGGAACCCTGGGGCCAATCGAACGGCAGCGGTTGTCCGTTCTCAATCGAAGTGGCGAGTCGGGACAAATCGCGGATGGAAGGTCGTGGGATTTTCGGAGTCACCTTCGCCGATGGTACACGACGCCAGTACAAGACAATGCCACACCTCACCGCAACTTTTCCGTCAGGTCCGCGTTTGTACGATAATGGGGCCATCGTGAGTACTCTCAGGAACAGCATTCTCGCCATTTGCGTGCTCGGCCCGCAGTTGTTCATGCCCAAGGCTTCGGCCCAAACGGGAAAGCCTGTCATCTATGCGCGCGGCGTGGTGGATGCGATGCGCCAGGACCCAGCTCCAGCTACTGTGGCGCGCGGCGGGATGCTGCAGATTACCGGCTTTGGCCTCGGACCATCAACCGCCGTCAAGGCGAAGGGCGCAACGCTGCCGACCAGTTTGGGCGATCCTGCCGTGCAAGTCGTGATCAACGGCACGCCCGCCGACCTTTACTCTGTTTCCTCCGATACGGTGCTCGCCAGAGTCCCGGTGGATGCAGCCATCGGCGCGGCAAAAATTCAGGTTTCCGTCGGTGGCGTCTCCAGCGAGACAAGAACGGTCACCATCGCGGCTGTGTATCCGGGCGTATCAACAGTCGACGGCAGCGGCTACGGTGCCGTGGCTGGAAATACTTCGAAATCCCCCGCAGTGCTGGTTGTGCATGGTCTGGGGGCGGCAAACCCGAGGCCCGGGACGGTAACCGCCTACGTGGGAGGAGTTCCCGCCAAGGTCACCACAGTGGAATCAAAGGCCGTGCCCGGCCAGTTCGACACGTCGGTCGAGATTCCAGGAAAGGCGCGTCCGGGCGACTTGGTTTATCTTGCCGAAACGGCTCGGGCCGCCAATTTGGTCACGCTCCAGCAGGCATCCGCTCCCACGGCCAAATTTGTCGCACTCCCGGCCGGTGCGCCGGATCTCACCGCGTTGTCGACTCCCGACGTTACCGGAACCTATGTACTCGCGACGGCGGCGCGCGCCACCGACGGATGCTACAAATCCTGGGCCTTCGATATGGCGGCGGGCTCGGCGGCTTCCATCGACCCCTGCTTGATCGCCCCCGCCAACAGCGCCACCCCGTTCGTCAACTCGCCAACCACGGAATTCGCCGCTGCATTGGTGGGTCCGGCGTCGGGA
>CAITMP010000040.1 GCA_903893525.1 uncultured Acidobacteriia bacterium
CAGCGTTAACTGCGCTGCGTGCAGCAATGCACGCACCACATCGCTGACATGGCTTAAGACGAGGATCTGTTGCCCGGGGGACATGTCGAGCGCTTGGCCCGATAGGGTCGCGTGGATGATCAGATCCACAATCTTCGCGCGCGCGTCGTCCGGTCCGTAGGTATCAAACAGTCGGATTGTCGTCGCCCGTAGGCCGCAGTTCGCATACGCTACAAGTACATCTTCGAAAGCTTGCTTGGTGGCGGCGTAGAGGTTGAACGGCGAATACTCTGCGCCCTGCGCGTTCTGCCAACTGCTGCCCACATTGACGAAGGCGTTGCAGCCCACCTCGGATAGATGGGCAAGCAGCAGTGTAGGAAAAGTCACGTTGCTGCTGAGCAACGCTTGCGCGTCCGCAGGCCCGTATTGGCCTTGTGACTGGGCCGCCGTATGGAACACGATTGCAGGCCGCGCCGCCTGCACGATCGCGGTCAGGTTCTCGTACCCTGCGGCAAGAAGGGCGCGTTGTGCCGCGGGATGCACTCGCTCGTTGCGTGGCGAACCTGCCCGCAGTACCGCCGTCACATCCCAGCCGTTCTGGCACAACGCGCTCACCAAGTGGGAGCCCAAAAATCCGCTCGCGCCCGTCACGAGCGCTCTCATGCGTCTTCCGGTTGCAACGTGTGCGGCGTGACTGTCGGCCAGGACCGATCTTTTTCAGAGACCCAGCGCGGAGCCAAAGGCCACTCGAGGCGTACCAGCGGGTCGTCGAAGCGAATGCCCTGCTCTGCCGCTGGTGTATAGCGCGTCGAGGTGAGGTAAATGATCTCCGAGTCATCCTGCAGACTGAGATAGCCGTGCGCGACGCCCTGGGGTAGGTAGAGCATGCGGCGGTTGTCGGCTGTCAACGCAATGCCAAGGGCCCGGCCATAAGTGGGGCTGTGCGCACGTAGATCCACGACGGCGTCAAAAATGGCGCCCCGTATACATCGCACCAATTTGGCCTCTGCCGCTGCACCCGTTTGGTAGTGAAAGCCACGAAAGGTTCCCGCCCATTGGCACCAAGACGTGTTGATTTGGGGAAACTCGCTTTGCAGTCCCTGGGCTGCCATCGTATCCGCACAAAACAGACGCGCGAAAAAGCCGCGCTCATCAGCGCGCGGCGCCAATGCAACCTCATAGACACCGGCAATGGCTGTGGCATGAAAAATCATGGGTCAGTCGGGGCTTGTGCCACGTACCGGGCAATATCCGCACACACTGACGCATGCGCGTCGGCACCGGCGCCCACCTGACGATACCAATCGACCGTCCGCTGCAAGGCTGTTTCCACCCCCCAACGCGGTGACCAACCGAGTTGCTGCTGCGCGAGGCTTGCGTCGACCGCAAGGCTGCGCGCTTCATGTGGATGGGCGTGTTCGCTAGGACGACGCGCAGCCCCCTCCCCCCAGCGCTGAATCATGTGATCGACGATCCAGCCAACGGGTCGCGCGTCCTGCGGTGGCGGCCCGAAATTCCACGCCGGCGCGTACTGGCGACCGTGCCAGAGCTCTTCGGCGAGCAGCAGGTAACCGCAAAGCGGTTCGAGCACATGCTGCCAAGGCCGCGTGGCCTGCGGGTTGCGGATCTCCACTGGCCGACCTGCCCGAAACGCGCGAATACAGTCGGGGACGAGTCGGTCCTCGGCCCAGTCACCGCCCCCAATCACGTTCCCCGCCCGGGCGGTCGCAACGCCCACTCCGCCAGCGGCGAGGAACGAACGACGATAGGCATGGGTCACCAGCTCCGCGCACGCTTTGCTGGCGCTATACAGATCATGACCGCCCAAGGCATCCGTCTCGCGGTAGGGCCAAACCCACTCGCGATTCTCATAGCACTTGTCGGTGGTGACCGAGACCACTGCGCGCACGGACCCAACGGCGCGGATGGCCTCTAACACATGCGCCGTCCCCACCGCGTTGGTGACGAGAGTGGCAATTGGTGCCTCATAGGAGCGGCGCACTAAGGACTGCGCCGCCAGATGCAGAACGATCTCTGGATTGGCTGCGCGCATCGCTGCCGTTAACATCGCCAAATCCTCGAGCTCACCCACGGTCCCCTGGACAGGTGCATTAATTTGCATCGCCTCGGCTAAGGAACCGGACTCCGGCGCTCGCGCGTAGCCGACCACGGTAGCGTCCAGGCGCCCCAGCCAGGTCGCCAACCACGCCCCCTTGAACCCGGTATGTCCAGTCAAAAAGACGCGCTTACCGCGCCAAAACGCGACGTCCGGCAATCGAGAACCACCCGGTTCGTCACTGTGGCGTGGGTTCACCAGAGTTTCCATGGTGCAGCGTTCTGCTCCCAAAGCCCATTCAAATACACTTTGTCCCGCAGGGTATCCATCGGTTGCCAGAAGCCTTCATGAAAATGCACGCTGAGCTCGCCCTCTTGCGTCAGTTGCTCCATCGGCGCGCGCTCCAAGGGCACTTCGTCACCGTGAATGTAGTCCCCAATCCGCGGCGAACAGACCATAAAGCCGCCGTTGATCCACGTACCATCCCCTTGCGGCTTTTCCAAAAATTCCGTCACCCGAGCACCGTCATTTTTGATAGCGCCGAATCGTCCTGGTGGTCGTACACCCGTCACGGTCACGAGGCGGCCTTCTTGGTGGTGTAGGTCGATCAGCGCCGGAACGTCGACGTTCGATACCCCATCCCCATAGGTCAAGCAAAAGGCCGGATCGTCCTGCACGTAGGGAAGGATCCGTTTCACGCGGCCACCCGTTTGGGTGCGGTCCCCCGTATCCACCAAGGTGACCCGCCACGGCTCTACCCGTGATGAAAGCATCGTCATCGCGTTTTTCGCGACATCGATGGTCACGTCGGAATTGTGCAGTACGTAATTGGTGAAATACTCCTTGATTTGATAGCCGCGGTAGCCGAGGCAGACCACAAAATCATGGAAACCGTAATGGCTATAGATTTTCATGATGTGCCACAGGATCGGTTTACCACCGATTTCGACCATCGGCTTCGGTCGGATCTCCGTTTCTTCTGCTAAACGGGTCCCTAATCCACCGGCCAAAATCACAACTTTCATACGTGTCCTCATCCTTCAGTGCGATTGCAAGATGGACCGCTACTTTGATGGGCTACGGGTCCGCAAGCCTCAGAACGATGCACGCGAATTAAAGGTCGAATGCGTACTTCACCGGCATGCCCAGAAAATGGTGCAACAAGCATAACTGGATGCGCTCCGCTGGGTTGATACCTTGTAGGAACAGTTCCATCTGTTGCAGCGCGACATCCGGCGAGTAGGCCCGGCCCGCCGGGTGGTGTATGCCAACACGCGTATCGCGGATTGCGATTTTACCCGTGGAGTACGCAATGGCAATTGCGGCCCAGTCGATACCCCAACCGAGATTA
>CAITMP010000041.1 GCA_903893525.1 uncultured Acidobacteriia bacterium
CGCCATTGCCGCTCCGGCCGGTCGACGATTCCACAGGCATCTATACGGGTACATGGACTCCGCGCAGCACGTCATCCGTGGTGACGGTGCTTGCCCGTGTGACGGTGACCGGGTACCCGGCGGCGACCACTCAGATTCAGGGCCAAATCATCCCGAACGGCGCGCCCATTTTGACGCCGGACGGCTCGCTGCACGTCTTTGCGCCCGTCGTGGGCGGTTCCGTTGGACCCGGCAGCATTATCCAAATCTACGGTGAAAACTTGGCGGCCCAGCCGACCCAATCGGCAACACTCCCACTGCCAACCAACCTTGGGGGAACCTCGGTCCTGATTGGCGGTGTCCGCGCCCCCATCTACTACGTGAGCCCGGGGCAAATCAACGCCCAGTTGCCGTTCGAGTTGCCGACGGGCAGGAAGTACGAGATCGTGGTCAGCGCCAATGGCGCGCTGAGCACGCCCAATTCGATCCAAGTGACCGATACGACGCCCGGCGTGGCGGCCTTTGCAAGCGGATTGATCATTTCCCAGCATCTGAGCGGAGCGTTGGTTAGCGAGGATCTGCCCGCTGCTCCCGGCGAAATCATCATCTTCTACTTGGCCGGACTCGGATCGCTCGATACGTCGGTCCCGACCGGCACCGCCGCACCCCTCGACCGTCTTGTCCGTCCAGTGGTCCCGCCGACCATTACCTTCGACGGAAAGGACGCACCTGTGGCGTTCGCCGGACTGACCCCTGGCTTGGTGGGTCTGTACCAGATCAACTTCCAAGTTCCAGCGAATGCTCCGGATGGCGATGTGACGATGCTGATCGGCCAACAAGGCAACATCAGCAACCAGACGATCGTCCCAGTGAAAAAGTCCTCGAAGTAGACGGCCAGTTCCGATTCCTGAGGCCTTCTGTTCCCGGCTGCCGACGTCTTTGGCAGCGCAAAGCGCCGAAATCCCTATTTTTGGGGCTTGGTACGGGCGTGACCGGGGTCTAGATCCAGCACAGTTCGGTCAGGCACTCGTCGTTGGCCTTCCGAGGCAGGTGGTCCAGCGCGTTGCGCAGGAAGTGCCCGTAGCACCTTTGCCACAGGGCCTCCGGCAGCGCCTCGCGGATGGCGCGCCTCAGGCCCGCGTGGTTCGCTGGCTGCGCACCGAGCCCGACTCGCGCACTATCCAGGAGCGCGCGTCCAGCACCACGTAGGGGTATTCCTCGTCCTCGTCCAGCCCCTGCACGATCCGGCTGACCGTCGACGAGCTGAACTCGTGGCCGCAGACCTGCTCGGTCACCGCCTTCACGCTCCGGGTGGACACGCCCTGCAGGTACATTTCCATCATGGCCTCCACCAAGGCCTTCTCGCTCCGCTGGTAGCGTTCGAACACTTCCGTCCGGAACCGGCCCTGCCGGTCCTGCGGCACCGGCAGCTCGATACGCCCCACACGGGTCACCAGCGCGCGCCCGTAATGTCCCGACCGGTAGCCAAGCCGCCCGAATACACCCTTTCGCTGAACCCTGCGCCAGCCCCCGCGCATCAACCGGTACTAGGCATGAATCTGCTCTCACCAATCCAACTCGGGGACTACACCCTCCGCAACCGCATCTTGATGGCTCCAATGACCCGCTCCCGCGCCGACGGGCAAGGCGTTACCGCCGCCATCACCGCCGAATACTATGGCCAGCGCGCAGACGCGGGCCTTATCATTACGGAAGGGACTGCCCCCAGCGCCATGGGTCTGGGCTATGCCCGCACTCCCGGAATCTTCACGGAAGCCCAAATCGAGAGCTGGAAGCCCGTCACCCAAGCCGTCCACGCGCGCGACGGGAGGATATTCCTCCAAATCATGCATGTGGGCAGGATCGCGCACTCCGCCAACCGCACCATCCCCGATTCGCCTGTAGCGCCATCGGCCATCCCCGCAGCCGGCATGATGTGGACCGACGCCCTCGGCATGCAGCCCAACGACACGCCGCGCGCCTTGGAGTTGTCTGAGATCCCCGCCGTCATAGCCGAATTCGCCGATGCCACCCGCAACGCGCTCGCCGCAGGTTTCGACGGCGTGGAACTCCATGCGGCCTCCGGCTACCTCCCCAACCAGTTCCTGAGTCCCGGTGCCAACCACCGCACCGACGCCTACGGCGGATCCATTGAAAACCGCATCCGATTTGTTGTTGAAACCCTCGCCGCCATGATGGAGGCCGCCGGATCCTCCGGAAAGGTCGGTATCAAGGTGAGCCCCGGCATGCAGTTCAACGACATCAACGACGCGGACCCCATCCCGACCTTCGTCGCGCTCGCCAAGGCGATTTCGCCGCTCAAGCCCGCCTACTTGCACGTCATGCGTGCCGGAGTTGGGGCCGAAACCGTGCTGCGGTCCGCTTTCGAAGGCACGCTGCTCGTAGGCGGCGGATTCCAAAAGGATACCGCCAACTCGGCGATCGAGTCCGGCTCGGCCGATGCCATCGTTTTCGGCACCAGCTACATCGCCAACCCGGATCTGGTAGCCCGCTTCGAATCCGACGCGCCGCTGAGCGTGCCCGACAAGAACACTTTCTACACGCCCGGCCCCGCAGGCTACACCGACTACCCCGCCCGGCCCTAGCGCGCCGTTGTGGGGCGGGCTGGCAGACTGTGCGGAGGTCCCGACCTCCGCACGCGCCAGTAGGCCCGATCTACCATCACTTGCAAGGAGGACCGCATGGCACCCTGGAAACCCGTCGAAGTCGCCGAACGGCACCAAGTCCTAGACCTGCTCCGGGGCATCGCCCTCTTTGGAGTTCTCCTCGTAAACCTCCTCTACTTCTTCAGGCTTCACCTTTTTGCCCACATCCTCAACTTCCACTCCCACCCCGGAGCCCTCAACCACGCAATTGATCTCTTCGTGGCGGAATTCGTGGAGTTCAAGGCATTCGACGCCTTCGCGATGACCTTCGGCATCGGCCTGGCAATCCAAGCGGATCGCTCCGCCGCCAGAGGCATCTCCACCGGGCTCTTCCTGGCGCGCCGTTGCCTGCTTCTCCTAGCCATCGGGGCAGTCCACATGGTCCTTGTCTCCAACGTGGACATACTCATGATGTACGGACTCTGCAGCCTAATGGCAATTCCCCTGCTCCGGCTACCCCCGATGGGCTTGGCAGCGGCGGGCCTCGCAGCCATCTACCTCCCCTCGATTCCGGGTGGCTGGCTCCAAATCCCGGCCTCCGTGACCACGCCCGCATCCGTGGAAAGGGCGACACATATTTACGCCACCAGTGGATTCGTCACCATCACCGCCTTCCGATGGCACGAAACCCAGCACTGGATTCTGCCATTGCTGGCGGGAGTGGCTCAGCAGGCTTTCGGCTTGATGCTGATCGGTGCCGCCGTTTGGCGCAGCGGCCTCGTGGTCAATCCGGCCCGGCACCGACGCCAACTGTGGACATTCTCCGTGGTCGCGGGGACCATCGGTTTCGTGAACTCCACAGGCCCGGTCTTATCTAGGATCGGCGTCCACACGATCCACGTGCCAGTCCTCGGCATACTCGGCACCGATGTGCCAATCGCCCTCGCGTACATAGCCGCCTTGCTGGCGTGGCCCCGTACGGGGAACCCAAGCACCTTCGCGACCGCCCTCGCCGCCGCGGGACGCATGGCCCTGACCAACTACCTGACCCAGTCCGTGGTCTTCGCCGTCGTCTTCAACGGCTACGGCTTCGGGCTCTTCGGCAAGCTGGACCAACAGACGGCGACCGCACTGGGCATCGCCGTCTACTGCGTCCAACTTTGGTTCAGCACATGGTGGCTCAACCGATACCGCTTCGGCCCCTGTGAATGGGCTTGGCGATCCGCCACCTATGGCAGACCCCAGCCCATGCGGTTGGCGGGCTAGACGGTTTTCAAATATTCAAAGCTCTTCTTGAGGCTGTCCAGTGCCTCGCCCGGCGTCTGGTCCTGCTCCACGAAGTAGTGCTTCACGCCCGCCGCCGGGGCCGCATTCAAAATTGCCCTGAAGTCCAGCGTACCGCTGCCAACTTCCTTGAACGCTGTTTTCGGAACACTCTCCACATACTGCACCGGCGTACCCTTTTCCTTGTCCTTCAAGTGGATCAGAGCCACACGGCCCTTCCACTCCTTCAGCATCTCCACCGGATCGTGGCCCGCCACCGACACCCAGAAGACGTCCATTTCGAGCGCCACCAGCTTCTTGTCCAGCCGCTCCTTGAACACGTCGATGGGCCGTTCGCCAGGCTTGCCGCCGAATTCGAAGGCATGGTTGTGGTAGACAAACTGGAGTCCGCCCTTCTTGCAGGCCTCCCCGACCTTGTTCATTTGGTCGGCGGTCTTCTTGTAGAAGTCCAAGTCGCCCCGCTCGGCAGGCGTGATGTAGGCCATCGTGAAGTATTGCGCCCCCATCTTCTTCACGCTTTCCACGGCCTCATCCACGCTGGGCTTCGCCGTAAAGTTGGGGTACTTCTCCCAGTTGCCGGTAATCAAGGGCGTTTCAACGTGGCAGGAAACAGCCTTCATCCCGTTGGATTGGATCAGCGGCAGCAGCTTGATCAGATCCGCCCGACTCGCGCCCTCGATCTCCTTATACCCAATCTTCGCGATTGTCTGGATCACTTTTTCGGATTCCTTCATCAGGGTGCCGCGCACCGTATAGAGCTGGACGCCGACCGACTTTGGTCCGGCGGCCAAAAGCGACGGCAGTGTCGCGGCGGTCAGGAAGGAGGACGCCAGCATCTCGCGGCGAGTAGGGAGAAAGGAAGTGCTCATCGGCATCCAGTCTATCGCGTTCCAAGGGTTTTTGTGAACCAACTCCAACCCGCACGCGTAGGACAACCTATGAAGCGCTTTGCGTGGCTCACCACGCTCCCCCTATTCGCACTGGCCATGCCTATGTTCGGCCAAAATTCCGGCAACTGCGGCCAGCCATTCGAGGCCCCGTTGGCGAGTGGCACCCAAGTAACCATGGACCTGCGCGCAGGAGATGTCGAAATTATCGGCACCTCCAAGCAGGGTGTCCGGGTCAGCTGCGATTCCAGCAACGATCCGTCCACCAAGCAGGTTCGGATATCCTTCGC
>CAITMP010000042.1 GCA_903893525.1 uncultured Acidobacteriia bacterium
CCCTGCGAAACATCCGCAGTCCCGGCCTTGAACCGCGTATGGACGAACACGCCGCTGTTGCCGTCGCCCACGCACTTGTAGCGCAGGGAAAGGTGCATGTCCTTGTAGTCTTTTGCGGTCTCCAGGTAACCGTACTCCTTGGTGATCGCTTTGCCGTGGATTTGGCCGTTCTCGACCGACCACTTTTCCTTGCCCACCTCGTGCCAGCCGCTCAGGTCCTTCCCGTTGAACAGTTGGACCCACTGCTCGTTCGGCAGCGGCGCACGGTTCCTCGGGGTCTGTCCAAGGGCAACTGCCCCTGCGACAATCAGTCCGGCCAAGCCGGTTGACAGCAAGATTTGTGAAATACGCATAGACTCTGTTTTACCCCAATTCCGCTTTGATCGCAGCCACAATCCGCGCGGCCGTCGATTCCACCAGTTTCTGGTCCAACCCTTCCACCATCACGCGGAGCAAAAGCTCCGTCCCGGAGAACCGCACCAGGATCCGCCCGGCCCCGGCAAGCTCCTTTTCGCAGGCAGCGATTTCCGCCTGCACGCCAGGCAACTCGCTCAAAGGCCGCCGCGCGGCCACCCGGACATTCACCAGCAACTGCGGGAACACCGTTAGATCGGACGCCAACTCCTCAATCCCCGCATTTTCCTTCGCGCAAGTCTCCAGCACCTTCAGCGCCGTCAACATGCCGTCGCCGGTGGTCGCAAACTGCTGGAAAATCACGTGCCCGGATTGTTCGCCGCCGATGGCTGCCCCGCGTTCGATCATTTCCTCCAATACGTACTTGTCCCCGACCTGCGTCCTTAACATCTGGATGCCAAGCCGCTCCAGCGCCTTCTCCAATCCGAGGTTCGACATCACCGTCGTGACCAGAAGGTTGCCCGGCAGCTTGCCTTCCTTGGCCAGCCGCGCGCCAGCCACTAGCAGGATCGCGTCACCATCCATCACCTTGCCCGATTTCGCCACCATCAGGCAGCGGTCGGCGTCACCGTCGAATGCAACCCCGAAGTCTGCGCCTGTCTCGACCACCTTGGCCTGCAGAGCATCCAAATGGGTCGCACCGCACTTCAGATTGATATTCCGGCCGTTCGGCTGGTCGAAAATCGAGACCACCTCGGCCCCCGCCTTGGTCAGCAATGCCGGAGCCAGCGCCGAAGCCGCCCCGTTGCCGCAATCCACCACAATCTTGCGCCCGCCCAAATTGCACGAGACCGTGCCCAGCAGGAAGTCCGGGTACCGGTCGACCGGGTAGGTTTGCTCCAACGGTGCCAGTGCCCCGTCCTCGGGCAATTCATCCAAATCCCCGCTGTCGAGAATCTGGAACACTTCCTCCTCGATCTCGTGCTCCTCCAAATCCGGCAACTTGTAGCCGGATTGTGCGAACACCTTGATCCCGTTGTCCTGGAAGGGGTTGTGCGAGGCCGAAATCATCACTCCCGCCGAAAATGCGCCCGTACGGGCCAGATACGCCACGCCGGGCGTCGTCAGCACGCCCACAAACTCCACGGCGACGCCGCCGCGCACCAGTCCATCGGCCAATCGCGCCGCCAGGGCCGGTCCGGATTCG
>CAITMP010000043.1 GCA_903893525.1 uncultured Acidobacteriia bacterium
ATCTAGCCGAAAGTGACGA
Organism: uncultured Acidobacteriia bacterium; assembly: GCA_903893525.1. Taxonomy (GTDB): domain Bacteria; phylum Acidobacteriota; class Terriglobia; order Bryobacterales; family Bryobacteraceae; genus BOG-234. The sequence continues at coordinate 20 of CAITMP010000043.1, forward strand.
AGCGAAGGCTCTCGATAGTACTCAAGGAACAGCCGCAGGTTCTCAACTTCGTTGATGTTCCCCGCTTTGTTGGCCTCCGTCTGTTGAGCTCCATGTTTGCGGAAACCACAGAGCGCCTCCCGGGTGTAGACGAGGCTGCCGTTCTCCAGCAAATGAAACCACATCTCAAGATCAACCAACTGCCGGTAAGCCAGGTCAAAACCCCGCGCGGCGTCCTGCCGGCGAAACATGACCGCACTGGGCTCACCAATGAAGTTCCGGGCCTCCTCCAGACAATGGGATATAACCGCCGGGCCGGCGTGCAAACCGGTGCGACGCAACCCGTCCCATAGTTCGATTAACTGAGACGTTTCGTCAATCACCAGGCGCGAAGAGCCCGCCAACGTGGCCTGGGGGTACTCCTGTAGCAGGCGGACCAGGGTGCCCAACGCCTCTCTTGTCGCCAGCTTGTCATCGCCAAAAACATACTTGATGTACTTGCCGCGCGCCTGCTCCAGACACCAGTTCCAATTGCCTACCATACCTAAGTTGACAGGGTGGATCTGGAGTCGGATGCGAGGGTCGCGGGCTGCGTAAGCAGCCAAGAGCTGCGCCGAGCCGTCGCTGGAACGATCGTCAGCAATCAACAGCTCGAAATCGCGAAAATCCTGCTGCAGCACGGACTCGATCGCCTCGGGCAGGAAGCGGGCGTAGTTGTAGGTGGGAATTAGGACACTAATTTCAGGTGCGGGCATGGCATCGCTTCGTAGGCGATTTTAGGCGAGAGAACGGCAGCCAGCTAGCGATTTCTCGGTCTCGTGAACTACGGCTGGCAGACCGGTCTTAAGGCCGGAGCTGGCGACGACCCGTAACCCGCAGCTCTCACCCTCGCGGGGTTGATCCTCGTCGGCGGAGAAGAAACCGGCGCAGGTTCTGGAAAGGACGAGCCAACCGGTAGACGCAACCGTGAAACAAGCGTCCCAACCAACCGAAACTCTCCTGGATCTCGCGCTTGATCAAGACTTGTTCCGGTGAGGGTGTTTCCATTTTGCCCAGCTCGTGCAGTTGCCGGAAGAGAGCCCGGCGATAGGCGAAGGCCGACGGGGAAAGTGACAGTAAGGAGCAGGTGGTCTGCACGTAGCCGCCGCGATAGGCATGGAGGTACTTGTCCATCATGCGCCCGGCAATGCGGTAGAACTGGGCGTCCGCACTCCCACGACTCTTGTGGTACAGATGGAAGTTGATGACGTAGGCCGATCGGCCCAGCACGCGGGCGATTTCACAAAGATCGACGCCATAAAGATGGAACCCAGTGAGGTCATGGGAAAGGGCGAGGTTGGCGGAGCGCCGCGCCACAATGAAGTTTTCATCCAGGCTGTGTACCCGAACGGGGTACGCCCCGTAATCCTGCACGCCCCCGGGGTCGGTGACCCGGGCAGCGAACTCTCCCACGGCGACTCCGCCGGCGTTTCCTGCCAAGGCCCACGCCGGATCCAAACGGTCGAGCGCCTCGAGGCAACCCTCCAGCTGAGGGAGTCGATCGAACTTCAGGAGGATATCCTGGTGACAAAGAATGACGTACTCGCCTTGGGCGGAGGCAAGGAACGCATTATAGGCAGCGAAG
>CAITMP010000044.1 GCA_903893525.1 uncultured Acidobacteriia bacterium
GATCTGGAGATACAAATAGCCGATCTTGGCGAAATCGCGCGGGTAAAAGTGGCTGTTGCCCCAACCATGGGTGCGCCCCTGTTCGTCGGCGGGCCACGCCACATCTTTTATGCCGAGTGGCGCAAACAGGTTCTTGCGGCCGAACTCCAGCAACGGCTCGTGTGCGACTTGGGAAATAATCGACGAAAGCACGTGGTAGCCCGGACTGCAATACCCAAACTTGGTTCCCGGATCTACCTTGATCGGCAAACCCAGCGTGAACTTCACCCACTGGTTGGTGCGACGCATATCCTCCAGCTCGCGCTCGCCCGGCAGGAAGCCGCAATCCAGGCCCGCCTGCATGGAAAGCAGGTTGCCCACGGTAATCGACTTTGTGCGTGGATCGGGATCCTTCGGTGCCTCATCCGGGAAGAATGAAAGCACAGGTTGATCGATCTTGAGCAATCCCTTGTCGATGGCAATACCGGTGATGGCGGCCGTAATGCTCTTGGACACCGACGCGACATCGTGCGTCGCCCCGGCATTGTAGGGATGGAAGTAGGCGTCCAGCACCACGTACCCGTGCCGAATAATGAGCACGCTGTGGACGTTCAACTTCTTCTTGGCGATGTTGTCCACCATGTCGGCCAAGGTCTTGGAGTCGATACCCTGTGCCTCCGGCGTCGATTCGCGCCAGCCGTTGGTGGGGTAGTAGGTGGACTGTGCGAATACGGTTTGGGCCATAAGTGCGACGGCAAACAGCGGGGATCGGCGGTAGCTGGACATCTGGCACAAGATTATCAGACCTTGCGGGTCTTCTCGGTTGATAGACTTGCGTTGAGACTCCGTACCAAAACCATGCTCGCCTACGATCCGGCAACAAACCCGCTCAACAACAACGAATGGATGTTTCCGTTGACCGAGTGCATCCACATCGCATCGATGGCGATGTGCATCGGCACCATTACGGCCGTGGATTTGCGGCTGCTTGGTACCGGTATCACCGGGAACAGCGCCGGGGACTTGGCTAGGGCCACGTCGATTTGGACTCTGGTCGGATTCGTCTTGGTCATCCTCACGGGGATGATCATTTTCACCACCGACCCTGTGATGTACCTCAACAACGTGTCCTTCCAGTTCAAGATGGGATTGCTGCTGACCGGCCTCGTGTTCCACTACACGCTGCACCAAAAAGCGGTCCGGTCGGGCAGGGGAGCCGCGGTCGCCGTGGTTTCACTGGTCTTGTGGGCCTCGTTGGTCTTTTCGGCCATTTTCATCGCTTTCGTCTAGGAGACCCGCATGGACTTCGCCGCAATTTTCCACGCCATCCAGCTGTCGGGCTGGGCTACCGAGCTTCGGGAATCGGCCTTGGCCTATCCCATGGTAATGTCGATGCATTTAACCGCCATCGCGCTCTTCGGGGGCTTGATCCTGCTGACGAACCTGCGTTTGTTGGGCGTCTTGCTCCGGGATGTGCCAGTTGTCAACGTCGTCGGCGGGCTCCGGCCATGGAAGCGCCTGGGATTTGTTGTGATGGTCACCTGCGGCTTGTTGCTGGCGGGATCAAAGGCCGAGCAGTATTATCCGAATCCATATTTCCAAGTCAAAATGTTGCTGTTGGCCTCGGTGGGAGTGCATGCACTCGTGTTCCGGAAGTCGGTCTACGGGCGCACGGAACCCTCGGCAGGCAACGCAAGGCTCGCCGCTTGCATTTCACTGGTCCTGTGGCTGGGGATCCTGTCGATGGGCCGGTGGATCGCGTATTACGAAGGCGACCGGAACCAGCCCGCACGGATTGCCGAGGCTGCCCGGTAGCCCTTACGGGAGCGCCAGCGCGACCAGTTCCGCCGGAACTCCGGTGGCACCCACAGCCACCACGATGAACTGGCGCCCATTGGCCATGTAAGTCATTGGCACCCCGGTCATCATGGCGGGAAGCTGCATCTCGTGGATCGTTTTGCCGGTTTTCTTGTCGTAGGCGCGGAAGGTATTTCCGCCGGCACCCGCGGCACTGGCCCAGAGGTTGTTGCCGTCGCCGCCGAAGAGCAGCGTCTTGGTCACCATGAGGAGCGCACGGGAGGGGCGGCCAGCTTTGCTGAGGTCGATACCCTTCATCGCAGGGTGTTCCTTCACGTAGTCCGGGGCTTCACCGTTCGGCACCATCCACAAGTGGTCGCCGGTGTTGAGGTCAATGGCGGTAATCCGTCCCCACGGCGGCGCGATCAGCGGGAGTCCCTGTGGCCCGATGTTGGTTTTCGGGGCCGGACGCATGGCAATTTGCTCAGTGTCGTCACCTCCAACCGCAGTCACTCGGGCGGGTGTTCCGGGCCGAGGCGGACCCAGACCGCCCACATAGCCCATGTCGGATTTCTTTGGATCCGCGAGCACGACGGCCAGAGGATCTTGTTGGGTTACCGAGGCCACATAGAGCACCCCGGTTTCGGCATCCACCGCTCCCCCGGGCCAATTGGCACCGCCGAGGTGGGATGGCAGCAGCAGGGTTGCCGATTTGCCGTTCGTGTCCCGGACGATGGGTGGCGTGAAGAGGGGGCCCAGTTTGAACTGGTCTGCGATCTTAATAGCGTCGGCGCGCAGTTGGGGGGTGAAATTGATCAGGTCGTCGATGCTGGTGCCGATGCGGTCGAAGGGCGCGGGCTTGGTGGGAAAGGGCTGGGTGGGCGAGGTCTTTTCGCCAGGGACGTCGGACTGGGGCACCGGCTTTTCCTCAATTGGCCACACCGGTTTCCCGGTAACCCTGTCGAACACAAACGTCAGAGCCTGCTTGGTCACCTGTGCCACAGCCTTGATCCGCTTCCCGTCAACCGTGATATCCACAAGGGCCGGCGGAGCGGCGATGTCCCAATCCCAAACATCGTGGTGCACAAGCTGGAAGTGCCAGATACGTTTGCCGGTCTTGGCATCCAGGCAGACAAGGCTGTCGGAGAACAGGTTGTTGCCGGGGTGGGTACCCCCATAGAAGTCGCCAGTGGGCATCTCCACGGGAATGTAGACGTATCCCAATTCCTCGTCGGCGCTCAGCGGGGCCCATGCGCCGGTGTTGCCGGTGTACTTCCAGGAGCCGTTCTCCCAAGTTTCGTGGCCGAATTCGCCGGGTTGGGCGATGGTGTGGAAGGTCCAGACTCGTTTCCCGGTCTTGATGTCGAAGCCGCGGATATAACCGGGGACGTTGTCCTTGGAAGCCGGAGCGGTGCCGGCCAGCAGCGCTGCCCCGACGATGACGGTATCGCGCACCACAATGGCTGGCGAACTTGCGCCGATACTACCCGGTTTCACGTTCGGACGGTCCAAGCCTTCGGTGAGGTCCACCAAGCCATTCCTGCCGAAGTCTTGGATCGGCAGTCCTGTCTTCGCGTTCAGTTCCACCAGCTGGTATCCGGGCGAGATTAGCAGGATGCGCTCGTCGCCCTTGTTGTCGGTCCAGTAAGCCAATCCGCGGTTCACCACGCGTGCCGGGGAAGTGCCGCGCGCGCCCTCGTCCAACCGGTACATCCAGAGCGTTTCGCCCGTTGCGGCGTCCACGGCAACCACGTCACGTCGGGTTCCGGCGGTGAAGTAGAGCTTGCCGCCGGCCATCAGGGGGGTGACCTCCCAATTGAACTCCGGGCGGCGGCCGAAATTCTGGGCCTTCCACTGCCAGACGATCTTGAGATCCTTGACGTTGGAGGCGTCGATCTGGTCGACGGCGGAGTACTTGGTGGTTCCGGCGTCCCCGCCGTAGTACCTCCATTCGCCGTTGGTTGCTCCGTGTTGGGCCAGCGCGGGAAGTGCTCCGCAGATCAGTTGGAGCGTGATGACGGAGAAAGCTATCAGGGTCCTAACGGTGGACATGGCTGCTCATTTCTTGGGAAGAATCTGAATTGCGGCGAGGGCTTCGGCAGCGCTGCCGAGGTCTTTGGGCCCCGACGGATAGTCGTTGGCTTCGAGGACGAGTGCGACGATGTCGGCCGACTCCCGGCGGCTCAGGCTGCCGGGATCGTCCGTGGGCATGGTCTGGAGGATCAGGTTGAAAAGCTGCGCGACGGTGCGGCCCGCCCACTTCTTTTGGAAGTCGGCCCCGGACAGCGCCGGTGCACCTTCACCGCCTTCGAGGTTGGCCCCGTGGCATTTGGCGCAACCCTGCCCATAGGAGGCCTTGCCTCGGGCGGCCTGGGCCTTGGAGTAGACTCCGTCGGCAGCAGACACCGCAGCGACGCTGAGATAACACAAGAGGAGGAAAGGCAACGCGGCTTTGGCCATGGAACTCGCTTTTTCAGTTCCCGCTGCTCGCTTTTGCTCGGCTGGCAGTGGGGAAACCGAATCCTATCAGAGCGCCGACCTTTGTGCAAGCGGAACGGATCAGCGTGTCAGGGCCAAGTAAGAATGTCCTCTACCCGTATAAAGTGGCGTCGCGCCGACGGGGTAGGAGCAAGGATGCCGGGAAAACACCTTAAATGTCCTGATCCGCATGCTTTTCATTTCTTCATTCCCTTAAACTTGGAAGTCGGCCTGATTGCGTAGACCGATGTGTTCAGCCCCGGCGGTTGGGGGCTTAGGCCGAATCGTGAATCAAGCTGGAGATCCCCAATGCTTGATCCCCATCCGGTCTTCAACCCGGATTAACCGGTTGTCGATCTCGATCACCTTGCCCATCAGCATGTCGAAGCGCTCGCCGATGCGCTCGAAGCGGGCATTCATCTTAGTTCTCAGATGGAGGACCAAAACCGCATTGGCCAGAATCCCCACCAGTGGTATCCCGGCCAAAACACGAAACTGGACGTCCGTCATATCCCCCCCTAATACCCGGCCCGCTTGTCCACCACGTTCTTCAACTCCTCGCCCCGCCGCCAGCGTCCCAGCTGCTCCTTGAAGAACACCACGGCATCGTTCAACCACGTAAACGTATGGTCGGACGTATGGGCCGATATAAACACGTTGTCCATCTCCCACAGCGGACTTGATTCCGGCAGGGGCTCCACTTCGAACACGTCGAGCGCCGCGCCGCGAACGGTCCCGTCCGTCAGCGCGACCGCCAGTGCGGCCTCGTCGACCACCGGTCCGCGTCCCACGTTGATCACCACGGCGGACCGCTTCATCTTCGCGAATTCCGGCGCGCCCAGCATGTGTTTCGTCTCCGGGGTCAGCGGGGCGGCAGCCACCACGTAATCGCATTCGGGCAGCATTTCGTGCAAATCGGCGGTGGCGTAGACTTTGTCCACATCTTCGTCACCTGCGCGCCAGGCCGTGCTCCGGCGCAATGCGAGCACACGCATCCCGAAGGCCTTCGCGCGCTTGGCCGCCGCGCGCCCGATGTCGCCATGGCCCACGATGCCCATGGTCTGCGTGCTCAACTCCGCCAGTTCGAACACATCCCAGCGCCGCTCCGCCTTCGACTTCAGCATCCGGGGCATATCCTTGGCGAAATACAGCGCACCGGCAATCACGAATTCACCCAGCGACTGGCTGAACACACCGCTGCCATTGGTGAGCGGCAACGGGCTCTCCACCAATTCCGGGAACAGCATCGAATCGAGGCCGGCCGACCGCGAGTGGATCCACTCCAGCTTCGGCGCGCCCTCCAAAACCTTCTTCACTTCGGCCCTGCTGCCACCCCAGCTGAACAGGACGCGGGCCCCGGCGAGGGCGTCGCCCAGGCCGTCCGCCGTCTTGGAAATCGCAACCGTCGCGCCCTCCAAATCATGCAACTGCGCCAGCACGCGCTCGGCCGGATCGCCCAGAACAACGATGTTGATATTTTCCATCCTTTGAGCAAGCTACCATGTCAACATTGGGCCGAACAAGCGGGGCCCGCTATGCGTAGGGAAGGGAAGGAGAAAATCATCATGGAGAGATCCAACATGGACAGGTCCAATCCACGCCGTGGCGGCATCCTCGGCACGCTGCTGGCGATTGTGGGTACCGTCGTTGTAGTGGGAATCGCGGGGTCCGTGCTTATGGGCCTGTATGTGGCGAGGAACGTCCACGTATCCTCTACCGAACGGGACAAGGGCGCGGACGTCAGCATCCAGACGCCGGTGGGTTCGATGCATCTCCGCACCCGCGAGGATGTGGATCCGGGCAAGCTGGGAGTGCCAGTGTATCCGGGCGCGCGCCGGGACAAGGATTCGGCCTCGGCTTCCTTTGAGTGGAATCCCAACGAGGGCGAGGGGAAGAATGTTTCAGTGGTCGGCGGTTCCTATTTCTCGGAAGACCGGCCTTCGAAAGTCCTCCAGTACTACAAGGACCAGCTCCCCAGCTGGATTGTGGTGACGGAGAAACACGGCGAGACTCGGTTGGAACTCAAAGAAGGCGGCTACAAGCGGATTGTGGCCATCGCTGAGAAAGATGGGGGTTCGCGCATCGGGATTGCCGCCGTGGGCGAGCCTGGTTCAAACTAAGGGTAGTGCCACAGGCTGAACTGAACGAACGTTGTACGTGCGGAACCCTTCTGGTGGAGGGCGCGAGTTTCTGCCACCGGTGCGGGCGACCCGTCGGGGGCGAGCCGGTATTCGACTTTACGGCCACTGCGCCGCCAGTTGCTCCGCCACAGCCGACGCTGCAGGAGGCGTTCGCCAAAATCCCGGTCGGGTTCTCGAATCCCATTGCGCTGCGGGTGGCGTTCCTGATGTCGCTGGGGATCATGCTGATGCAGATGATCCCGGGCCTCAGTCTGCTGTTTGTGATCTGGTGGGTGGCGGCCGGCTGGGGCGGGGTATTGCTCTACCGGCGCATGACGGGGCTGACGCTGAGTGTGTCGTCCGGCGCGAAGCTGGGATCGCTGACCGGCATCATCACCTTTGTGGGGATGGCCGTGGTTTTCTCCATGACGATGCTGTTTGCGGGCAAGCAGGTGCTGGAGGACATGGTCAAGCAGCAGCCCGAAATGTCGCAGGTTGTGGGCGACCCTCCGATGCTGGCGGCCCTGTTCCTGATGGTGCTGGCGATTATCTTCCTGCTGGTAGTGGGGCTCTGTGCCGCCGGTGGCGCACTGGGGGCCCGGTTTACGACCCCGAAAGCCGGCGCCTGATCGAGACCACCGCCGGGTTTGGCTCTTCGACCCTGCCGAAGTTCTTACCGGTGAGTCGCGAATAGGCATCCAGTGCATCCTTCGCGATGGAATCCCAGCCGAGTCGCATTTCCGCAGTTACGCGGGCAGCTGCAGCGATCCGAGTCCGAAGCGCTTCATCCCCCAGGAGACTGGAGACTGCCTCGGCGAAGCCCGGTCCGATTTCCCGGACGAGCAGATCCTCGCCGTCTCGCAATCCCAACCCTTGGCACCCGACGCCCGTGCTGACCACGGCGCGTCCGCAGGCCATCGCCTCCATCAACTTGATATTGGTTCCGGCGGAGACGGGCAGCGGGATCACGACGACGTCGCATTCACGGTATGCCGGGCGGACGTCCTCGACAAAGCCCTGGATGACGATTCGCGGGTCGGCGGCCAGGACCGCTTCCTTCTTCGCGGCCTTCACGGCCTTTTCGTGGTGGGGGCCCGCGATGACGTGCAGCTTGGTGTCCGGGAACTGCGCCCACACAGCAGGCATGATTTCGTTCAGCAGGGATTCGAAAGCCAGCAAGTTGGGTAAGTGGCGGAAGGAGCCGACGAACAGGACGGCCTTCTCCCGGTACTGGCGACGGACGGGTTGGAACCGCGAAAGGTCGACGCCGTTGGGAACCACGGTGGTCTGCTTCCACGGGGAACCGCTGTCGAGTGCGAGATCGCGGTCCTGGTCGGACATGGTCCAGACGGCGTCGACTGCACCGAGCGACTCGCGTTCGAAGCTGTCCCACAGCTTGAACTGGTAGGCGGCGCGCGGGTTGCCGGGAGTTTCCGACAACTGTTTGTAGAGCGTGAAGGTGATGTCGTGCTCCACCAGCACAACCGGGACCGGACCCGCGTATTTGCGGTACTCGGCCATTTGCGTGTATTCGAGCTGCAGCAGGTCCACCTGCTGGTCCACGCACAGACGCTGTACCAGCTCGGCCATGGCTGAATTGCGGTACTCGGTTACCTGGTCGGGCAGGGTGGAGTATGGGTACTTTTCGTCGATATCTACTGTATAGACTTGCCGGAACACCTCGTGCAGTTCGGGGTAGCGAACTGTTTCGTTGGCTTCACGGAAGCAGGCGAGGATGAAATCGACGTCGCCGGACATCTCGCGGCAGAGATTGTAGATCCGAACCGCGCCGCCGTGCGAAAGC
>CAITMP010000045.1 GCA_903893525.1 uncultured Acidobacteriia bacterium
CATCAACGATGAAGACTTCGTTGCGCCAGCCGAGTTCGAGCAACAAATCCAACTCCGCGATTAGCTGAGAGGGCGATTTCAGCCTCGGCTTGCGGCCGTAGATGGTGATGATGTCACAAAACTCGCACTGGAACGGGCAGCCGCGGGAGAACTGTACCGGCATCGAGGTGTATTTTTCGCGGTGCAAGAGGTCGAAGCGCGGGACGGGCCCTCGCGACATGTCCGGCTTGTCGTCCACGCGGTAGAGGGCGTGCGCTGTGCCGTCCTCCAGTGCGAGGGCGATACCGGCGAAGACCTCCTCGGCCTCGCCGACCATGACATGGTCCGCTTCCAGCCCGAGCAATTCGGGTTCGCTGCTGGCCCACGGACCACCGATGAAGGTGCGTGTGTCGACGGCTCGGCACCGGCGCAGGATATCGAGCGTATCGATTCGCTGGGCCATCATGGCACTGACAAGTACAAGGTCGGCGGATGCGAGGTCGGCGTCGGTCACGTCGTCGAAGGCATGGTCGAGTACGCGGAGCGTCCAACTTGGCGGGCACAGGGCGGCGACGGTGATCAGTCCCAGGGGGGGCGTCATCGCAGCTTCCGGGAGCATTTCCAGCACGCCCTCGAAACCCCAAAAGGACGGCGGGAACTTGGGCCAAACGAGCAGAACGTTTAGACTCTTCCCGAGCGGGGGAAAGGTGGCCCCGTTCGAGTGGGGGGTATATTCGGGGAACAAGGATGGGGCGCGGGGAGTTCCTGGCTGGGCCGGAGGCATACGCTATTCTCCGCCGAAAAAGGTGCCAGTGCCTGTATATTTTTGTCCGCGTTTCCAGCAGGGTGCCAAAAACATTTTCCTGCCGTGATCAAATTCGACGTTTACCTGCGCCTTGAACAAGCGAGAGGCAACAGATGACAGCAGGAATGGCGCTAAGAATTGCAATCGTATCCGCGACGGTCAGCAGCAGCTGGGCCGCCAGCATCACCGACCTGACGCCGCAGGGATTCACAACGAGTTGGGCAACGGGGATCAACAACAACGGACAGGCCGTTGGGTACGCCAGAGGCGTAACCCAAGAGCACGCCTTCCTTTATTCGAACGGAAATTCCCAAGATCTGGGTCTTGGCCCCGGTACTTTCTCATCGCAGGCGGTTGGAATCAACGAATCCGGCACGGTCGTCGGCTATTCCGACACTCCGCGTCCAGGTGGTGGCACTCGCATCTACTACGGTTGGACCTACGCCAATGGAACGTTCAGCGACGTGGCGACCCCGACGGGACGAGGGCAGACGGATATCAATATCCCACTCGGGATTGGCAATTCGGGCGATGTGGTGGGCTACTATGCTGTCGGCGTCGAAAGCCACTATGTTTCCTCGGGCGGGACAGCACGGGAACTCACCGGACTGGCTCTTGCTCCACTGTCCATCAATGCCGGGGGCGTGGTCGCCTCAACGGCCGCCTTCAGTTCCGCTGCCGATCCCTCGGGCTACCATGCCTACCTGTTTTTCTCCGGTGGAGGCACACGGGACATCGGGACTCTGGGCGGGGCCGACAGCCTTGCATGGGCCATCAACGATAGCGGCCAAGTGGTGGGCTGGGCGGATACCAACGGCGCGGCGAACCCCCATCCATTTCTGTATTCGGGCGGGACGATGCAGGATCTGGGCACGCTTGGGTCGGGATACGGCACGGCGAAGGCAATCAGCCCCAATGGGCTGGTAGTTGGCGACTCTGGCGATGCGAGATACTCTCCGCTCGCATTCCTGTGGTACCAAGGTGGGGTCATCACCGATCTGAACACCTTTCTACCCGAAAACTCGGGTTGGCGGTTGACTGAGGCAACCGGTATCAACAACGCAGGTCAGATTGTCGGGAATGGCATTATTGGTGGGCAGCAGCACGCGTTCCTCTTGGATCTGAATGGGCAATCGGCTGCTGCGCCAGAGCCAGCTTCCTGGACCCTCGGGATTGCTGCGTTATCTTTGATGCTGTCCGCAAGAAAAAAACGGAGCCAACGCAATGAAGCCGGGCCGTCCGTCTAGGCAGCACCCGCCAGTTCCAGCCAAAGGGCCCGGTAGTAGCGCAGAAAGCGCTCGGGCTCTTTGGATTCGGCGCACTCGCAGAGGCAGTAGCGGTCGTAATTTGCCTTCTTCATCAACGTGAACAGTTCCTTCCAGGGGTAGGCCGGGTTGGCCAGTTCGTTGATGTGGGCGTTGCGGATGTAGGGCCTCAGGAGTTCGAAGTTCTTGGCGACGGAGCCGTCCACCACGTCGGTAGGATTGGAGTTCCAGCACGCCCCCACGTTGGGATGGTTTGCGGCTCGGAGAATCGCGGCGGAAAGCGGCGGGTTCTGCGTCTGGCTGCCATGCACCTCCATCCAGATTTCCACCCCGTAGCGGCTGCCATAGTCGCCGACCTCGTGGAGCGCATCGCCGATGTTCTTGATGGTGGTCTCGACCGGGACGCCCTGCGGTAGTCCGTTGGGACGAACTTTGACCGCCCACGCGCCGGTATCGTGAGCCAGCTCGATCCACTGCTTGGCCCGATCGATGTTCTTGCGTCGGATGGCGGGGTCGGGCGACTGGAACTCACAGGTGCTGCCGAAGCTTAGAAGCCGGACCTTGCTGCGCTCGAAGCGGGCCTTGACTCTTTCGCGCTCCTCCTTGGAAATGGACGGTTCCACACCGTGCTTGTGTTCCGTTCGAAGCTCAACGGCCTCGAAGCCGGTTTTTTCGAGGAGACCGATGACGCCTTCGAGGTCGAGGTCCTTCAGGACGTTGTAGGTGACGCAGCCCAGGTGCATGGGGCTATTTTATCTGTATTCGGCCGGTTGTGCGATGCTGGCCTCATGGTTGAGCGGGCGATTGAGTTCTTTGTAATATTTTTCGTAGCGCCGCTGCTTCTCACCTTGAATCGGAATCGGGTCTCACCGATCCCGGTATTGTGGCTCTTCGCGGGCGGGGCATTCCTGATCCTTCGGAACGAACCGGATTTCGACATGGGACGCATGGGCGGCGATATCCCGCAACTGCTCCTTGCCGCCCCGCAAATGGCAATCTTCTTCGGGATCATGCTGGCGCTGGGGGTGGGCCTGATCCTGCGCCACAGGCCGGGCGTCTTCCTGGATTTCCCGAGGTCGAAGCCGGGCCTCTGGGCGATGGTGATGGTACTATACCCTGTTTTTTCGGTTTATCCTCAGAGCGTTCTCTACCGCGCGTTCATCTTCCACCGGTACCAGAACCTGTTCGGCAATGGCTGGGGTCTGGTGCTGGCGAGTGGTCTTGCGTTCGCGTTTGTCCACATTGTATTCCGCAACCCGTTGGCTGTGATTCTCACGTTTCCCGGCGGATTGTTGTTTGCTTTCAGATATTTGCAGACAGGCTCGCTGGTCGTTTCGTCGCTCGAGCACTCACTTTACGGCTGTGCCCTATTCACTGTTGGACTGGGATCAAACTTTTATCACGGTGCGGCTCGGCGGTAATGGTACCAGTTCTGCTATGCTTGTAGTACTTTGCAACACAGTAATGGATTCAAAGTCCTAATCGGAGGACTGGTTGTTTTCTCTTTTTCATCTGCGCTGGAGGCCCAGAATTCCACAGGCATGCTTGCCGTGGAAAATTTCGGGTACTCGTCCGGTGCGCTGAACGGTCTGAGCGTCGGGATCGGCTGGGCTGGTCCCTGGCAGGTGCAGAACGGCAGTGTGGCCGTCCCGGGCTACAACGTTTCCTCCACCACGCCATTGACTGCGGCCGGTACCGCGCAGTCGGGCGGTTATGCGGTCGGAGGCCTGAATTACCAGACGTCGGGGCGTTCCTTGGATGCCAGTGCCACCGGGCCGTTTGCGCCGTATGTCAGCGCGGGACTGATCGGCAAGTCCGGCACCAGCCTCTTTTTCAGCTTCCTGATGCGTCAGGACAAGAACACAAACGACGAGATCTCGCTGACCTTGCACCCCGGAGGTTCCCCGGCCTGGGCAGTTTCGTCTCCCGGCGTGCAAGTTGGCTATTTCGGCGGCACCCGGTTCTGGGGCTTGAAGCTGGATGGCGTTGTCCGCCCAACAAAGATTCCCGTTGTGACCGGCCAGGCGGCCCTCATGGTTGTGCGGATTGATTTTGCAGCCACC
>CAITMP010000046.1 GCA_903893525.1 uncultured Acidobacteriia bacterium
GGCGGCGAGGGTGCGCGCATCGCAGTCCTGTGCGCAGTCGATGCTGTGACCAGCCTAGCCCCCGCAGTCTGGCCCTCAGACATCCCAGCCTGGCGCAAATTCTTTAACCCCGTCCTCGAAGGTGCCCGCCTCGGCATCACTGCCGCCGCCGCCATGCAGGGCCGCCTGCCCCGAGACTACGCCACCACCCTCGTCGTAGCGGTCGCGACTGCCGACCAAGTGGTGGCCGTCCAGATCGGCGACGGGGCAAGCGTTGTCTCGGAGCTCAACCTTCCCGTCCAAGCACTCACCATCCCCGTATCCGGAGAGTTCGCCAACCAAACCACCTTCCTGACCTCCCCCAACGCCATCGACACGGCCCAGATCCGCGTCCTCCAAACCCGGGCGACCGGCGTTGCGCTCCTCTCGGACGGCCTCCAGATGCTTGCCCTGAAAATCCCTCCCGGCATCCCCCACGAGGGGTTCTTCCGCCCGCTCCTCGAGTTCGCCGGTGCCGGAGGCGACAATCCAGACGCCGAGCTTGCCGCTTTTCTAGGCTCCCCCAAGGTGATCGGGCGTACCGACGACGATGTCACCCTGCTCCTAGCCGTTCGTACTCAATAGGTGTCCGACCATGGAACTCGTCCGGGGCAAAGACCGAACAAGAGTCTGGATCGATTCCGCAGCCCTCGTCGATGAAGGCGGCGAGGGCAAGATCGTCGGTGTCCAGGGTTCCCCGGACCTTGTCGCCAAAATCTACCACCCCGCCAAGCGCACCCCCGAACGTGCGGCGAAGCTCCGGGCCATGCTCGCCAGCCCGCCCGCCGACCCCACCGCGTCCCAGGGCCACGCCTCCATCGCTTGGCCGCTCGATATCCTGCTCGATCCCGCCACCGGCGACACGGTCGGTTTCCTGATGCGCCGGTCCCCCTTCAAGGACACTGTCTTCACCTTCTACAACCCCGGCCAACGCCGGGCCAAGTACCCCGACTTCACCTACCGCTACTTGGTCGCCGTCGCCTCCAACATCGCCACCGCCGTCCACGCCCTCCATGAGAAGGGCTATGTCCTGGGCGACGTCAACCAGGGGAACATCCTGGTCAGCAACCAGTCCTTGGTCACCTTGGTCGACACCGATTCATTCCAGGTGCCGGACCGGGCATCCGGACGCGTCCTCCGCTGCACCGTCTACGTCCCGGAGTTCACCCCGCCGGAACTGCAAGGGCAGGACTTGACCAAGATCGACCGAACCCCGCAGCATGACGCCTTCGGTCTTGGCATTCTGCTGTTCCATCTGCTCATGGAAGGCTTCCACCCTTTCATCAACTGCCGGTTTACCGGCACGGGGGAGCCGCCGGAGGTGGTGGAGCGGATCCGGTCCGGGCACTTTCCCTACAGCCGATCCCGTGCGGTGCCTTGGACGCCTTCGCCCGGTGCGGTGCCGTTCGAAGTGCTGGACCCCGAGCTGGGCGGTCTGCTCCTCCAGTGTTTCGATGCCGGGCACCACGACCCCCGTGCGCGTCCCACTGCCCGCCAGTGGCAAAATGCGCTGCGCGCAGCCGGGACCAGGATGCTGCGCTGTAGTGTCAATGGGCAGCACTGGTTCGGGAACCATCTGTCGCAGTGCCCGTGGTGCGAGCGGACCGCCCTCCTGGGTGGGCGCGACCCGTTCCCGTCCGAGGCCGATTTCCGCGCGGGCAAGCACTTGGCGCCGGTTCGGAGGCAACCTGTAGCTCCCCAGCCCCAGGCCGCAGTGCCGACTCCGCAACCAATTCCGCAACCAGCGCGGCCGGTTGCACAAACTTACAATCCGCCAATTTCCACCCCGGCCAAGACCAGTCCGGTGTACCTGTGGGTGGGTGGCGGAATTGTGGCTCTTGCGTTGGTCCTGTTCTCGATGTTCGGCCCCTGGAGTTCGAATTCGACTCCTGCCCCGACTTTAGCTCAGGCTCCAGCGAAAGTCGCTCGGGTCATTCCCCCCAACGCCGTCACCAACCCGGTGGACGGCCAGGTCTACGTCTGGGTGCCACCGGGCAAGTTCACCATGGGCTGCTCCAACGGCGATGGCGAGTGCTATCCCGATGAAAGTCCCGCACATCCCGTCACCATCTCAAAAGGCTTTCATATGGGGCAGACCGAGGTCACCCAGGCCGCCTACCAAAAGGTAATCGGCAGCAATCCCAGCACCTTCAAAGGCGACGATCTGCCCGTGGAGCAAGTGAGTTGGAATCAAGCCGATGCCTATTGCAAGAAGGTGGGTGGGCGGTTGCCGACAGAAGCGGAGTGGGAATACGCGGCACGCGGGAACTCCGCCGCAGCCCGTTACGGAACCTTGGAGGAGATCGCGTGGTTTTCCAGCAATAGCGGCAGCAAAACACACCCGGTCGCCGGGAAGCCAGCGAACGTCTTCGGGCTGCACGACATGCTGGGGAACGTTTGGGAATGGACAGCGGACTGGTATGCCGACAAATACGAGAGCGGCAACACCACGGACCCGAAGGGTCCGCAGAGCGGAAGCGAGAAAGCGCTGCGGGGCGGTTCCTGGAACGACGACGCGCGGTACGCGCGCGTGTCCGATCGCGGCAGGAACGGCCCGGCCAGCCGGAGCCGCAGCAACGGGTTCCGGTGCGTGGGGGAATGATTTTCTTTATTCTTTTTATTTTTTCCTTTACTCTGCTTTCATTGTACCGCTTCGCGGGTCTTATGTCAAGGCCTATCTGCAAGATTCCATTCGTTTTATTTGCCGGCGAAGCCGGCCGCGCGGATTTTTGGGCGAAGCCCAAAGAAATTATTGTAGGGCGGGCATTCTTGCCCGCGGCAGCCTTTCAGGCTGCCATAACCGCATCCCCCATCCGCCGCAAAGCGGCGGCCCGATGGGCACCCGCCCCGTCAAGCTTCGAGCTCCTGTCCAAATGCAACAGAAGCGCTACCACAGGACGGGGCGGACTGTTTGTGTTTGGCGCTCCCGCTTACCATGCCCCGTATTCAGGCCGGGTCGGACTCGCCGGGACCGGTACCCGGAAGCGGACTCGGCACACCCGGATGAATTTTGAGGTCCATCCGGCTCCGGCCTTCCTCCCGCTATCGGGAGGGTCCACATCCCCCACGCACCGGAACCCGTTGTTGTTGTTCCGGTTGGCCGGGTCGTTCCTGTTGCGATTGGACACGCGCGCGTTCCGCGCGTCGTTGTTCCAGGAACCGCCCCGCAGCGCTTCGGCACCGCTCCCATGGGTTCCAGTGTACCGTTAGTCGCCATCCCCCTTCCGCGAAAACCCATGCTGCCCGAACACCTGCTCCCGTAGCCGCCAAGTATCCCCGTGCGACGCATGGGCGTTCCACGCGTGGACGCTGGCGTTCACCTCCTCCCATTCGACCAGCCCGGCGGCATAGTCCTGCTCCAGCCTCCGCAACCGCCGCCGGAACCTCACCACGTTGGCCCGTGCCAAGCGCCGGTGGTCGGGGAACAACCTCCACCCGAGGAATGTGATCCCGTCCTGCGTACGGTGCGTTCGGCTCTTGCCCTCGTGCAAGCGGAGCCTCAGGGTCTCCAAATGCGCCTCCACCCGTCGGCGCGCATCCCGCAGGAAGCCCTTGTCCTCATGGAACAACAGGAAGTCGTCCACATACCGGCAATAGACCCGGGGCTGGATTTCCCGTAGCACGAACTGGTCCAGGTCGTTCAAGTAGACGTTGGCGAAGAACTGTGACGTCTGGTTGCCAAGCGGCAGGCCATGGCGGCGTTCCGACGGCGTGAACAGGTCATCGCCGGGGAAGTATAGGTGCACCGGTTCCTGCGGATTGGAGCCGTCGATGATCCGCTCCGCCAGCCCCACCGTGGGGCGGCATTTCACGGCCTTGGCGAGTTGTGATTTCAGGATTGGGTGGTCGATGGACGGGAAGAACTTGCGCACGTCGCATTGCAGAACGTAAGGGAACGCGGCGCAGGCGGCATGGGCGGCCTCCACGGCCCGGTGCGTGCCGAAACCGGTGCGGCAGGCATAGCTTTGATCAACGAAGCGCGGCTCGAACACCGGTTCCAGCATCTGGGTCAGGGCATGGTGCACCACCCGGTCGCGGAACGGCGCGGCCGAGATCAGTCGTGGCTTTGGATCGGTAACCCGGAAAGTCAGGTAGCCCGCTGGACGGTAGGAGCCGTCCTCCAGGTCGCGCTGGAGTTCCAGCACGCGCGGCTCCCAATCGATCACGAACCGCGCGACATCGGGCCTGGACCGTTTGCCGAGCGCGGCACGCTCCAACGCTTGGACCAAGTTGGGCCAACTGGTGAGCAAGGGCCAGAGCCCTCCGACCCGCGTCATTTTTGAGGACCGCGGACGACTCGCGCGGCCCGTCCGCTTTCCGGCATCCCCGGTTGGACAGCCTTCAACCAGCCGCCCGTCATGCGCCCGATCTCGTCCAGACTCCGCGCGGCGAACTCGTGCGACGTGCCGGGGAGCAGATCCAAATCGCACGCCAGCCGCAGTAGCAGCCGCAGCGAGTTGATGTCGGCCACGGCCTGTTGGAGGAGTGCGTGCTTGTGGTTGGTCCAGACGGCGGCGGAGAGTCCGTCGAGGATGTCGAGCGCGCGGCGGACGACGCGGTCCCCCAAGTGGTAGCGGTGCGAGCGGGGAAAGGTTTCGGAGCGGCGGATCACCCACTGGGCCAAGTCATAGGCCCTCAGGACGACGACGGCGGGCTCGGGTGCGGTTCGTGGTGGGCGTGGTGCTGGGGAGTTGGACATGCCCGGCATGGTACCCCCGAGGTACGGTGGACAGGTCCCAGCCGAGCCCTACATCACCGGGCCGTCGCCCGGGTCCGACGCGCCCCCGGTAGCGTCAATGAACACAGCAGCCGGAACATGAAAGAATCGGCCCAGCTTCCTCGCCATGGCCATGCTGATTCCCCGCTTGCCATTGAGTACTTCCGATGCTATCCCTTTGGATCCGAAAACATCCCACAGTTCGGTAGGCCGCACTGTCCGAGCCCGCATCAGTTCCTGCAACGACTCCAATGGGCTTACCTCGCCCATCGAAAAACGATCCTGTTCGTAGCCCTCAATTAACACCGCGAGCAGTTTCAGCAGCGACGTTTCCGCCTGCGACCGGTTCTCCTTGTCCATCAGTTCGCCGACGGTTTTCAACGCCCGTGCGTGCTCCGCATCCGTCTCAATCGCCACCGGAGCGAAGTCGCTCAGCAACCGGGCATACTGCAAATCAACAACCGCAGGCCTGCTTCCAGAGGGTACCGTTCCGTCTGGGGAACAGCGGACGACCTGGCCGCGAACCGGTTCCTCCC
>CAITMP010000047.1 GCA_903893525.1 uncultured Acidobacteriia bacterium
AGAAGGCGAAGGAGGGTTCTCCGTCGGACTGAGGCCGTAAGACCGAGGTGCGAGACCGTTCAGGTCAACCCGCGAATTCGAGGTGCGAGATCTGTGCCGAGTTGGGGGTGAGGCAGTTCGAGGTGCTAGATCCGTTCCGAACGCCTCCTTCAGTCTGAGGTGCTTGATCCGTGTCGGACTGAGGCCGTGAGACCGAGGTGCGAGACCGTTCCAGTCAGCCAGCGAATTCGAGGTGCAAGATCCATGCCGAATTGGGGGCGAGGCCGTTCGAGGTGCGAGATCCGTTCCGAACGGATCTCTCGATCCAGATTATGGTCTCAATCACGATGCCTTGCGCTCAGCCGGCGAAGGCGGCCGTATGGTAGGCATCCGCGATATCCACGCAGAAGAAGAAGTCGAAGGGTTCGAGTCTTCGAGACTCATTGCAGCATCATCAATCGAGTGATAGGCAGACCCCCATGCAGCATAGATGTGGTTTCCCAGTGGGCGTTGGTGATGAGCCGATGGAACGGGTGTGAGGACTTGGGAACCGCTCCGACTGGCTCGATGATGATGTGGGCGCGCTGCCCTGGCGCGACGTACTCCAGCTTCCCGCTGTACAACCAGTTGGCCAGGGTCGGACCCAGGGCTGCCTGCGCCTCCGCGTTGTTTTTCCAGGACGGATGGCTCCGTCCGTGCAGCCCTGCCGTCGGCCAGGACTGGAGAGGCATAACCAACCGACCTGGAACGATGGTGGTCGTGGTAGCGTCCATGGAGCGTCCGACGATTGCGTCTCAGTTTTCCAGCACGTCGTAGAGGACTGTTACCCGACCAACTGGAACGACTAGCTCCCCGGACGCCTCGTTGTGGGCCAGGCGGATGATTGGTGGCAGGAAACCATGCTCAGGTTGCGAACCCGCAGTCAGGAAGGCTCTCCGTCCTGCCATGGAGCGCGTGGCAACGATGTGCGAGATTCTCCGGTCCAGAATCTACAGTAAGATGCCGTCCTGAAAGCCCTCGGCTGTGATGACGTGGCGGCGCGCGCTGGCGTCGGGAGCGGCCGATCCTGCAACGCAGAAGCAGCAGCCATTTTCCGAGTAGACGCCAGCACCGAGGGTGCCAAACAGGTCCAGCGCGGGCTGCAGTTGCCACCCGCAGGCCAGCGCGGCGAAGAAGAAGGGCAGACGATGTTCGAAAGCGCTTGCTGGTCCCTGGAAGGTGAGAACACGCAGCTCTTCAGGGTCGAAGGCAGGTGAGGCGCAGCGATGGCGTAGGGCTCCGGTCCCCCGATCAGTCGAGCGGCAAAGCGCTCAAGCGTGAGCGCCGCCGCTTCAGGCCAGTGCCAGGCGTCCTGCAGCCCCCGGTCGAATCCCGAGGCCACAGTAGCGAGGATGGCGTAGTAGCTGGCGGCTTTGGCAGTAGACGAGTCAGGTTGCGAGGCTTCACCATGGCCAACTTCGGCGAGGGCGGCGGCGAAAGCCACGCGCGCCGAGGTAATCAGGACGCCCGCCAGGCGCCGAAACTTGGACATGTTGGTTCCGCTGGCCGCCTCTCTGAGGGCGGCGAATTCTGGCCAATCTGAGGCGCCCGTGAGCCACGCAGGGCCAGCGGTGGGTACGACTGGGTCCTGCGCACCATACGTGGTGGTGGGTCCCGGAGGGTTTTCGGCAGAGACAGTAGGGGCGGCGGCTCGGCCGGCATCGCTAGCCCGCGGTGGGTCACCGTTCACCCACGGTGGGTCCCCGTGTGGGCCATGCGGGTAGGCGAAGCCCCCCGTCTGCAGAGAGGGCAGCGGGTGTGGCCGCTGGGTGGTCTGGGCGGCGTTCGGCGCCCCGCCGGGTGCGCCGGTCGCGGGAGCTTTCGACGAGGATTCGTGAGTCCCGTCCCCTTCGCTCGTGAAACTCCTGCTGGCGGTGAGCCTCGCGCGTCCGCTCCTCGGCTGCGCTCTTGGCCGCCGCGCGTTCGGCGGCAAAGGTCCGACGGTCGGCGGCCGTAGGGAGAAACATGTCGTCGTATGGTGCTGGCTCCCGCAGGCGAGGGGTGTGCAGAAGGCGAAGGAGTGTTCTCCTGTCGGATGGTGTGTCCAATCACTTGGCGGGGTCGTGTGCCGCTGTGTCTTGCGTCCGGGGGCCGCGGGCCGCGCTGAACGAGTGAGGATCCGCTCATCCGGGTGCCGTATGCCGCGCCGAACGGGATAGTCGCGCATCTCTGACACATAGGTTGCTTGCTGCTGGGCTGGACGCTTACGCCTGACTGAGACAAGTGCTGTCTTCGTTCTGGAGCGGAGCGAGGTCTCGCAGCCGATCTTGGGTGCTTGCTCCAAAGTTGAGGATGTCACTGCCAACTTGCCTTCGTTCCTGGGAGGAGCACTGGTCTGCTTGGCGATGGGAAGTGAGAGCGAAGGGCGTTGCCGTGGCCGAGTCCGCAGGGAATGAATCCTCCACTCGAAGGGCAGGCGGCGCCCAGCGGGAGGGGGGGGGGGGCAGGGGTCTGGCAGGTAAGGAAGACTCTCTGCAGCCGGGCTGAAAGGTTCGTCGTCCTCTCAAATTTCGCGTCATCGATGAGCGAGTGGCCATTTGGTTTGGTAGTTACAGCCGGATTCACCAGTCTCTCCGCGGGAATAGCGGACGCTGAGTGTCCTTCTTGCCCGAGGGGACGCTGGTGAATTTTGCTACAATGGACTGAAGGCTTTGTTTGGAGCGCTGAACAGGGTTGAGTTGGGCGGGGAAGGGCATCCCGGAGCCGGGCTGGAAGGTTTTTCGTTCCCGACCGTATGGGTAGTCTCCGGGCTGCGTGAGACGCGGGCGACGGGAGGAGGCCCGCGGGCAGTCTCTGCGGGAAAAGATTAGCGATGCCAGTTCGACAGAAAATAAGGAAGGGATTACTGCTTTAGGCCGGGTAGTCTTCGGTGTGCTTAGCGCCAATCTGTTGGCCAGAGGGAACCGCTTCGCGCCAATCCGTTGGCCAGAGGCGGTACAGCGTGGTCCATTCGTTGGAGGGCAGTTCGGCGCTTGCAGAAAAGGGTGGAGAGGAAATTAGCGATGCCAGTTTGTACAAAGGAAAAAACAGGGATTACTGCTAAGGCGGAATATTTTTCGGAGCGTGCAGACTCCAGCCGCCGGCAGTGCGAGGTGGGTTGGGAGATGTCGCTATCCCGAAGCTCATCCATCAAGCCGTGCATCTGGCGCTCTTGTTCATAAATTTTCCAGAGCAAGCAATTGTGCCTTTGGCGCATATCCCGTTCGTGTTTTGTGTCCCTTTTTCTTGACTTTTTTTGCAATTCGTCCAATTCATCATGAAAAAAAGGCCGCGTTGGTTGTCGGGTTCTTGGATCAGAAAAGCCGATTTTCTTCGCTCCGAGAGCAGTTCTTGGAGCGCGTCACCGAGCGTTTTGAATTTTTCGGAATCATGGTCGAAGGTTTGGTTATGTTCTCCAGAGAAAAGTTAGCATTGCGTGTGGGGCGAGGGGATCTTGCATCCTCTCACCTTCCAGTTTTCGCGAAGTGAAGGGAATGTAACGGTTCTCATTATACGGAGAAAAAAATTGGCCAGTTGAGGGGACGAGCGCGCACATGGTCTCTTCTGGAATCCACTACCTGACCGTTGGGGCTGGGAGTTTGTGGCTTTGCCGGCACTCGCCTGACCTGTGGGCTGCGAGTCCGGCCTCCTGGCCGCGCTTGCCTGACTTTGGAGTGGCGAGCTTCTGGCGGTGTAGTGCGAGG